>CAYUYI010000065.1:0-9230 GCA_964448995.1 uncultured Propionivibrio sp.
TGATCGAATGGATGTCATGGCTTGTTTAGTTTCCCGTTCGGGAAATTATCAACCACAATGAGGCGATGTACAAGCAATATTTCCCGAACGGGAATTTTCGGATATTTTGACCATGATTGGGTTGTAAATTTCCCGATCAGGAAACCTCTTTCTTGACTCGAAGGCGCCTAGCGCGCCGCCGCGCCCAATGTCACGGTGGTCGACACCGTCGGCGCCGGCAATGAGGGGAAGCATCGAAACACTGCCCCTCAGGACAAAGCGCGCAGCACGCCGGCGCAAGCACAAGGGAAAGCGGCTCACCGCGCATGGCAGCGACAGTCCGGAAAAAGATTCAAACAGCATTTCCTGGAGAGGCGCGTAAATATTGTCTGTCCGCCATGCGGCGGCCGGAGAACCAATCAGGACGCGCTTTTTCGGCAGATGGGAAAAATCAATGCAACACCATCGGATCCTGCGCGCAAATCCGGGCCAGACCACGATTAATCCCAGCCACGTGCCATTGAGATCAGAGTCGCTTCCATTTCTGACCGAAAAAAACCAAATCACGCTGACCCGTTTCGCCGCCCTACGCAGCGTTCTGGCACACTTGCCCTTCGTTTGAACTAGTCGTCCCCACCGATGTCTTGCGATGAGGAGAATAGGAATGGCTGAACTGAGGCGTCTGCTAGCGACAACCGATTTTTCGACACTGGGGAATTACGCTGTCGAACGCGCTGCCCGTCTGGCGCAAGACTTGGGCGCCAGTCTCGATGTCGTGCATGTCGTTACGCCTGTGCTCGTTGAAAAGCTGATTGGAGCAGCCGGTTCAGAGCAAAGACTGTTCGATGCCGCCCGAGAGAAACTGGCGAGTCTGGCTGCATCCATTCACGAAACTCACGGCATTTCCTGCGCACACCATGTTACGTCCGGCTCCCTGATCCAGGGCATTGTCAATTGTGCGGAAACCGTCGGCGCCGATCTGATTGTCCTTGGATATCAGGGCGAGCACCTGATGCGGCACTTCCTTCTCGGCTCGACGGCCGAGCGGCTCGCGACCAAAGCGCCATGCCCGTTTCTTGTGGTCAAGCGCGCACCGGAGGATGTTTACCGGTCAGTGCTGGTGGCGACAGATTTTTCGGCAGTCTCCATGCGCGCGTTAGTGCTGGCGCATGCGCTGGTGCCCGAGGCAAAAATCGCACTGATGCATGCCTACGAAGCGCCCTTTGAAGGCAAACTGAAATACGTCGGTGTCGAGAAAGGAACGCTCAGGCAATATCGCAGCAGCACGCGGCAGGAGGTCATGCCGGCCTTGCAGGATTTTTGCGCCGCCGCCGGCTTTTCCGGACAACAAGTCAGCCCGTTCGCGGTCCATGGCAAGCCATCCCTGCAAATCGTCAACCAGTCGGCGCTTCGGTCTTGTGATCTGATCGTCATTGGCAAGCATGGTGAAAGCGTACTTGAAAACCTGTTCATCGGCAGCGTGGCGAGCAGCGTCATGACCAAGGCGCACTGCGACGTCCTGGTCGCGATCTGACCGTCGCGATCAGTGGCGGCCAGACGGCGCCGGCTCTCCCGCCGGCGCGTCAGGGCCAAACCGCTCAAGAACCAGACGGATCATGCCCTTGGCCAGTTCGTCCTCGGCGCAGATGGTGGTCACCTGCTCCTTTTCCAGCAGCAGAACTTCCTCGCGCGTATGCATGCGGACGATGATCTCGATACCCGGATTGAGCGCACGCGCGGTCTCGATCATTTGACTCGCGGCGACCGGATCCGGCCAGGCAACGGCCAGCATGGCCGCATTGGCGATATGCGCCTGGATCAGAACCGCCGGATCCGCCGCGTCACCGTACACCGCCGCCTCGCCGCGGTTGCGCAGGTCTTCGACCAACTCCCGATTCTGATCGACGACCACATAAGCAATACCGCGGGCGGCCAGCGCCTCGGCAATCGGTCGCCCGATTGCGCCGTAACCGACGAGCACGACTTGCCCGGTCAGATACCGGGTGGCCGTTGACGCCGGCAATTCCGCATAGGGGTCTTGCGGCCGTTCCAGCTTACGGGCCAGATCCGAGCGCGAGAGGATCCACTGGCGCAGCGGTTCGGCCACCGCGAAAAGAAATGAATTGAGCGCGATCGATATCAGCGCACCGGCGAGAATCAGATTCATGCCTTCCGCTGACAGCAGGCCGAGTGCCATTCCCATGCCGCCGAGGATAAAAGAAAACTCGCCGATCTGAGCCAGGCTGATGGCGACCGTCAGCGCAGTGCTGAGCGGATAGCGAAACGCGAGGACAAGAAACAACGCCGCGAGTGTTTTGCCGATAAGGATGATCGAGACGACGCCAAGCACCCGGAGCGGTTCCTGAACGAGGACCTGGGGATCGAACAGCATGCCGACCGAGACGAAAAACAGCACCGAAAAAGCATCCCGCAGGGGCAGGGATTCGTGTGCGGCCCGGTGGCTGAATTTCGATTCGCGCATCACCATGCCCGCAAAGAAAGCACCGAGCGCGAAAGAAACCTGAAACAGCGCCGAGGCACCGTAGGCGATGACAATCGCGGCGGAAACGACTGCCAGCGTAAAAAGCTCCCGCGACCCGGTACGGGCCACCTGCCAGAGTAGCCAGGGGAGTGCACGGCGCCCCGCAACGAGCATCACCCCGATGAAAGCCGCGACCTGCAGCAGGATTTTGCCGACGGTGATCCAGAGCGGAGTGTCGTTCGCCGCGACGCCAGTAGCGCCACCCAGGACGCCCGCCAACGGGGGCATCAACACCAGCACGAGAACGCAAGCGAGGTCCTCGACGATCAGCCAGCCAACGGCAATGCGTCCGTTCATCGTTTCGATCTCGCCGCGGGCTTCGAGCGCCTTGAGCAGGACGACGGTGCTGGCGCAGGAGAGCGACAGGCCAAAAATGAGTCCGGCCCCCCATGACCACCCCCAGTGCCAGGCAGCCCCCATGCCCAGCAGGGTGGCGATGGACATTTGCACGACGGCGCCGGGCAAAGCAATGCGCTTGACGGCCAACAAATCGGCCAGCGAAAAATGCAGGCCGACGCCGAACATCAGGAGCATGACGCCGATCTCGGAAAGCTGCGAGGCCAGACCGACATCCGCGACAAAGCCCGGGGTCGCCGGCCCGATGAGGATGCCGCCGAGCAGGTAGCCGACCAGCGCCGGAATTCTGACTCGTTCGCAGATGACCCCGAGAATCAGGGCGGTGCCGAAGGCCGCGGAAATGGTTGTGATCAGCGAAATATTGTGTTCCATGAACGTCTGCACTTGTACTCGAATGTTTCCACGTCGGACCGAGAATTCGATAGAAGGTTGCCCAACCAGGAAGATTGAATGCCGGATTGAGACAGGAAGCCGTCACGCCCCCCCTTGCCAGCCAAGCCGCGCGACGCACGCGCGGCGGAAAACCATCATTAAGCATGGCAGCGGAAACCAAGGCACAATTTTTTCCCATGTGGATTCAGCTTTTAGGTCACCCAAAGGACAGCCCGTTTCCAAATAACCCACCAAGCTGCCTGGAAAGCTAGGCATAAAGGCCGCCGGGCAAGCCGATCAGAATGCGTTCGGAGCGCTCCGCCGAAAAATCACTGCTGTGCCGCACCATGGCACGGAATGCGGCAGGCGACGCGAGTTCCGCCGCCCGGCGCATCGTCGATCCGGCATTCTCCGCCAACCATTTCCGCCCGGTAGGTCATGATCCTCAGGCCAAGACCGGCCGGACTCACTCGCGCGGCCGCCCGACCGCAACCGTTATCCGTGATTGTCAGTTTGACGTTCCCGGTTTCGCGGCAATCGAGTTCCACCGCAATGCGGCTTGGCCCGGCATGCTTGATCGCATTGACCAGCGCTTCGCGCGCAATGTTGAAGATTTCGGGCGCATGTTGCGCGGTACATTCGGCGCAGACCGGGTGCAACGTCACATCGACAGGAATGCCGCTCGCTGCGGTTTGCGTTCGGGCGAGCGCTTCCAGTGCCTGGCCGATGTTGTCCGACTCTGGCCCCAGCGACCAGAGACCGCGTGAGAGGCGGTAGGCGTGATCGACCGATTCGGTGAGCAGTTGCGAAAGTTTCGCCTGGGCGGTTTTGCGTACATTCTCCGTCAATGAAGCGGATTCGAGTGCGGCACTTTGCAAGCGCGCCCCGGTCAGTTGCTGGCAGAGACCGTCGTGCAATTCGTGACTCAGATGGCGGCGCTCGTTTTCGCTGATCGAGACGATTTCCCGCTGCAGCCGGCTGCGCTCCGCAATCTCGTCCTTCAGCGCCTGATTGCGTTCGGTCAGATCGACGGAAAGTCGCTCCACCTGCACAAACAGCAGGGTGAACTGGCGAGCCAAGGCCAAGGCTTGGGTAAGCATAAAAATCAACATGCCGAGATGCATCAGGCGCGGGGTCTGGAGCAGGTTGAGCGAGCTCAGGATGTCGTTGAAACAGAACAGGCAGGAGACGAGAAAACCAACCAGGACGATGCCCGCCCCTTGCCGACGGTGCAGGGTGGCGCGGGCCAACCCCCAGAGGTAAATGAGCGCACGCGCCAGGACAACGAGATGGAAAGCCGGAAGCCACTGCGCACTCAAATGGGTGGGGCCAAAGAGCGCGATCCCGCCATAGACAATGCCCAGCCCCCAGAAGACAGGTAGAAAAAAGCGCGGAAATTCCTGCGGATAAAGCGAACGGAAAACGTGATAGCTGAGCGGTGCGGCGAGCGCATAGTACGCAAGGCTGCTGCGATAGAGGAATTCGCCGCCCAGATCGGGGAAAAAGACGCGTATCGCCCAATCGCTGGTCACGTTGGACACGAGGAATCCCGTCCAGACGAGGCAGTACAACCCGAAATAAAGCGGTGCCGGGTTCTTGCGATGAAATGCGAAGAGGGCGATGTGATAGACGGCCATCAATAGCAAGGTGCCGGCGCAAAACAGCGCCAGCCCCCAGATTCGATGCTGCACGGTGTTGATGGTGCTCAGTTGGCCCAGGCCCAGCGTGGGCAGGCTTGTCCGGTCGAGATGAAAACTCGAGACCTGGAGCACGAGTTCAACGGGCGCTCCGTCCAGCTGCAGCGGAGCAATCCGTAACGAATGCTCCATCGTTTCCTCGGCGAGCGAGGTTCCGATCCGTCCGCTTTCGGCAACCACCTTGCCGTTGGCCCACAGGCGATAGGCCGAATAGATCGCGCCGATGCGCAGCGCCAGAATTTCTTGCGCCGGATCATTCAAAATGGTCAAGCGCAGCGTGGCATGGCCCGTGCCGCCCAGAGACTGCCCCTTCACTACCAGGCCCTGCCAGTCGCCGGGAAGGCTCAGAAAAGCATCCGGCTGCGGCGCAGCTTTGGCCGCGAAATCTTCTGGTTCGAGCTGCTGCTGCCAGTAAAAGGCCCACTCACCCCCGAAGTTGATACTGGGCTGCTGATCGAAGTCGTGCCCGCGGAGGTCAAGGAGACCGTTCTTGGCGGAGACATTCTGCGTTTGATCGGCATGCAAAACGAAGCCGGCTCCGACAGCAAGCAGCGAGAGACAAACAAACAGAACGAAAAATAACGCGCGCGAGTTTGGGCGCATGGCATCTATTCTGGATGGATACTGAACAATAAGCGCCCATGCTGCGGGCGGGCGGACCAACCGGACGAGGCGATAGTGTGCACGCATTTGCTGACTCGACACAACACCCGTGACGCAGGGAAACCCACCACCGCTGCCAGTACCCATCCCGCTATTCAGCCATGATGGCGCCGGATTTTCGCCTGGCCGGGAAGGCCGCCGGCATGCCAGACGGTTTGACTTGAACTGCTGGCACCTTAAAATTCGTTGCCCTTCGAATTCAGTCGCGCGACTTTCAGGAAAATTCAACGCATGACCACCCGGCTTCTTTCGCAACTTTCCATCCTGCGCCTGAGTGACCTTGATGATCACTTGCTCAACCCGGGAGAGCGCCCACGTCTCCACGGTCCGTCACGATTTTTGATCGAGTTCTTGTACTTCGGCATCAAGGAAGCCCGTGCCTGTCTGTTTGTCGGCCTGTTCTTCGCCGCCGTTTTTGCCGTGCCACGCGCCGGCATCGGGGGCCTTCCCCGTTACGACGTGCTGCTGATCATTGCGCTCGCCATTCAAGGTTGGATGGTCTGGGCAAAACTGGAGACGCTTGATGAACTCAAGGCGATCACGCTGTTCCACGTCATCGGATTTGCGCTCGAAGTATTCAAGACCTCAAGTGGCATCAAGTCCTGGGCCTATCCCGATTTTGCTTATACCAAGTTGTTTGGTGTGCCACTCTTCTCGGGCTTCATGTATGCCGCGGTCGGGAGCTATATCATTCAGGCGTGGCGACTTTTCCAACTTCGCGTCATTCATCACCCACCCCACTGGATGGCAGCGGTCATCGCGCTACTCATCTACGCCAACTTCTTCTCCCATCACTACATCGGTGACTATCGCTGGTATCTCGCGGCCTGCGCGCTCGGCTTGTACGCGCGATCGACCGTGATTTTTCGCCCTCTGGATCGTGATCGGAAGATGCCCTTACTGCTTTCGTTCGTACTCATCGGTTTTTTCATCTGGCTTGCCGAGAACATCAGTACCTTCTTCGGAATCTGGAAGTATCCCAACCAAATGGGCGCCTGGTCCACGGTCCATCTCGGAAAATGGAGTTCCTGGTCGCTGCTCATCGTGATGACATTTACCATCGTCGCCAACCTCAAGCACATCAAGAAGCAAATTCATGTCCCTGCGTGACGGGTTAGCCTCTTGTTCCATCACGGAAACGATAACGATCTTTTCGTAATCAACCCATGGAAATCATTGCCGAGATCTTCATTCAACTTTTTGGCTGGGTTTTCGAGCTTCTTGGTGAACTCCTGCTTCAGGCATTCGGCGAGTTGATCGCTGAGTTGATTGGCCGCTCGATTACCGAACCCTTTCGCCGCCCCAAGCCGGTTCATCCCGTGCTGGCCACGCTCGGCTACGCGATTTTTGGGGCGCTGGCCGGGGGCATCAGCCTGTGGCTCCTGCCGTCGCTGTTCATCGCGGCCGACTGGCTGCGAGCCCTGAACCTCGTCGTCACGCCGCTGGCGGCCGGCCTCATGATGGAGCGGCTGGGCGCCTGGCGCGAGAAGCGAAACCAGGCAACGATCCGGCTCGATACCTTTGCCTATGGTTTTGTCTTTGCCTTGGCGATGGCCCTGGTACGATTCAATTGGGGACACTAGGCAACAGTCAAAACAAAACGTGCAGACGCTCCGATCTCCAATGCTTAAAATTCTCCGCATCCTCTTCAGCCCCCGCCGAACCTTGCTCGCCTCGCCGGATTTGATCGCGCTGTGCGTCTCTGCCCGACATTTCCGCGCAATCAGTGCCATCACGTGCATCGCGTCGTTTCTCGGCGCACTGGCTGTCGTGGTCGGTTACCGCGCACTGCCCTTCGAGACGGTTCCGCCGATCATCGCCGGTTTGATGGGCGTGTTCACCGTCTCCGCGATACTCGCCTCGCGCTTCGGCCGCCTGGCCAATGCGCAAAATCACCCCATCTACAAAGCGCGCATCGCCCATCTGATCGAGATCAATCCGCGATGCGCCGAGTACGCGCACTCCGTTCGCCGACAAGGGCGGCCGCTCACACGCATCGATCTTGAGGAACTCGGCGCGATCCACCTGAACGGCGGATCGCTCGAAAAGGGATCGCATTAATTTGAGTCGCATCGCCGGTATTTCTGGCAGAACTCTCTGTCGATCGATCAGTCGAAGTTGCCAGACGTCTAGAAAAGGAAACAATGATCAAGCCGATTCGGCCCGTGGTAGGCATATTGCTCGCTGTGCTGATGCACAGCAGCTTCGCGGACAACTTCACGATCACCACCGACGATTACGACCCCTACACCATCGTTTCGGGGCAAACCGTCGGCGGTGCGTGTGCCGAACTCATCGAAACCGCCTTGAAGTTGGAAGGACACACGGTCAGCTTCATCCCGGTACCCTGGGCAAGAGCAACGGCCATGGCAGCCTCCGGTGAGGTCGCCGGCACCATGCCCTGGTTCAAAACGCCGGAACGCGAAGCACAATACGCATTTTCAGCGCCGGTCATCGAAGCGAAAAACGTGATTTTCTTCAAGAAGGGCGGAAAATTCGATCGCAAGCTGAATTGGCGCCGTTACGAGGATCTCAGGCCCTATCGCATGGGGGGCGTCATCGGGTACTGGTACGAAAGCGGTTTCAAGAAAGCGGGGGTATCCGCCGAACTGGTGAGAAAGGATGATCAGAACATCCAGAAACTCGACACTGGACGGATCGACGGATTCATCACCGATGAACTGGTCGGAAAGAGGATCATTGCGACGCGCTTTCCCGGACGGGAGAAAGAATTCGATATCGTCGAGAAGCCGGAAAGCATCCAACCCTTGTTCGTGATGGGGAAGAAAGGCGCACCGCAAACCGAGAAGCTGATCGAGCACCTGAATGCCGGACTGAGAAAGCTGCACGCGTCTGGTCAGTACGCCAGAATCGTGGCCAAATATAAATAATGGCGCGTAGACTGGTCAGCAGGCGGAAGGGGGCCGAAGATCGGTGAACTTAAACCCTCGCCGCGTTGTCCGACCGCACGAAGCATTTACCTCCTGTCCCTGAATTTTCAAAACAACCATCATGAGCGACGAATCGCAACCGACAACGAAAATGACCTTCCAGCCGGTATCCGCCCGCATCCGCGACCGGATTTTCAAGGCTCGCCAGCGTTTCCATGCCAACGACAACATCTCGGCTTTCATCGAACCCGGCGAACTGGAGGCGCTGATCGACGAGGTCGAGGGCAAGATGAAGGCGGTGCTTGAAAGCCTGGTGATCGACACCGAGAGCGACCACAACACGCAGGACACCGCCCGCCGCGTGGCCAAGATGTACATCACCGAAGTCTTCCGCGGCCGCTACGTGCCGCCGCCGCCGATCACCGAATTCCCCAATGCCGAGCGCCTCAACGAGTTGATGATCGTCGGGCCGATCACGGTACGCAGCGCCTGCAGCCACCATTTCTGCCCGATCATGGGCCGCTTGTGGATCGGGCTGATGCCCAACGAACACTCGAACCTGATCGGCCTGTCGAAATACACCCGGCTGGCCGAATGGATCATGAGTCGGCCGCAAATCCAGGAGGAAGCGATCACCCAGATGGCCGAGGTACTGATGCGCAAGGTCAGCCCGGACGGCCTCGCGGTGGTCATGGAGGCCGATCACTTCTGCATGCACTGGCGCGGCGT
>CAYUYI010000066.1:0-9126 GCA_964448995.1 uncultured Propionivibrio sp.
ATGTTGTGGATGCCGCCGAGATCGGGCGTTTTGATCTGCGCCATGTGGCAGCACTGCGCGTCGGTGAAATCGACGACGACTTCGTAGGTGTTGCACCATTCGTCGGCCACCAGCTTGATCGGCGAACCGAGCTGCTTGAGGCGGCGCGTGATCTTACCCAACTCCTCGATCTGCGCATCCTTGCTGCCGGCATCGACCGGGCCTTCGATGTACAGATCAAGCGGGCCAGCAGCCTTTTCCAGGCCAGCGATGTAGTCGGCGACGCGGTTGGCATCCTGGTCGAAAATCAGGCCGATGGTGCCATAGACGTCGATGTGCAACGACGGCTTGTAGTCCGGACGGGTGCGCAGCTTCTCGACGCGGGCGACCAGCCAGCGGATGTACTCTTCAAGCTTCTCGCCCTTGTAACCGAGCTTGTCGGGGACGTTGTTGATCAGGCCGTGCGGCAGCGCATCGACGCCCTTGAGCAGCATCTTGTCGACGGCGGCATAGCGGTCGTCGCCGCTCTGACCGAATAGCGGCACCGCTTCGGCAACCAGCGGCAGTTGGTACTCGTCGAGGATGACCTCGGCCTTGGTGATGTTGCGCGACAGTGCCGTCGCATCGAGCAACGCCTGCGTCAGGCCGTAGCGGATTGCCGTGTGCAGACGCTTGCCTTCGACTTCCAGCGCGTCGAAATAACGGGCGTTGGCCAGAAAGGTATTGACTGTGCGGCCTTCGAGCAACGGCTTGATATGTTTTTCGAGGAACGGCACGAAGTTGGCGCCGAGGAACAGCGGATCACGTCCACCCGCCCCCGAGTACTGCACGGCAGCGCAATCACCGACCGCGACGGCGCCGTTATCCAGCACCAGCAGGACCGAGACACATTCGCCGGCCTGGCGGATTTCGCGGAAACCGTCGGTCACGGCCTTGCCGACATAGACGAAACCATCCTGTCCGGCACCCGTCTTGATCGCCTTCTGGTCGTCGAAATAGAAAGAGGAAAAGCCCGAAACAAAATGGGCCTGGGTAATTTTCATCGCGGTCTCCCGATCAGTTTGCTCTTGGATATGGCATAAATGTCATCGACCACCATCTGGAAGACGGGGGCCCGGTGTTCGGCCTTGGCGCGCTCGGCGATCTTTTCCTTGTGATAGGCCAGCACGTCGTCCGGCAACGGCACGCGGCCGACTTCGAAAATACGCACAGCGCCTTCGTTGTCGCGCACTGGCATTAGTTTCCCGGCATTGCACATCGCCGGCGCGAACGGCACATCGAGCACGCCCGCTTCGAAGGCACGCACCGCGCCGACTGCAACGTCACCGTTGCCGAGCTCAAAAACCTTGGCCATCACGGCGCGCACTTCACGCTTGATCAGGTCGACTTCCATGTCAACGACGGGGCTCGCCGGGAAGACTTGTTCGCGCACCATGTTGAGCAATTGTGTCGTCGCGTCGAGACCCTGCTTGTTGGCTTCCTTGGTTGGAATGCCGCTGGCTTCGTGCGGCGTCTTGACGATCACCTTGGTGGCGCCGGAGAGCGCAGCCATCGCGCTGCCCCAGGCAATCACCGAGAAGGCCATCGCCTCGTTTTCCGGGAAGCCGCCCATCCACTGATGAAAGACGGTCGACAACGCGTAGTCCTCGTAGCCAGCGGCACGGAAGAACTCGTGACCGAGTTCGCGCAGCGAGCGGATCGCGGCGATGTCCTGCACGATGTTTCCAGCCTGCCCATAACCGAGCGTGAGGCACTTGCAGCCCTGCTCCAGCGCCAGCAGGCCTTCGATGATCGCCACGCAATGCGAGACAAACGGTGGCACCAGCGTACCGGAGAGCGGGCCGAACGGTTCGCGGTTGATGCGCACGCCACGCTCTTCGTACAGACCGACGAGACGGTCACAATATTGCCAGTGGCGGATCGAACGATCGAGCGGCACCTTCTTGGCGTAGGGGATGTTGTACGAGATGCCGCCACCCTCGTAGGCGGTGAAACCGGCCGCCAACGTGATCTCGCCAAGCAGGCGCGCATCCGGCGTACCGTGGCGCACCTGTACCGGCTTCGTCAATGCTTCGACGACACGGCGACACTCCGCCAGGCCGTGGTTAACGGCCGGAAAGCCGTTGAGCAGCGAGGTACCAGCAGCCACCGAGCGTGCGATACCTTCGGCAGCTTTTTCGTAGTGGTTGAGGCGGGTGTAGGCGTCGATGGTCGAGGGCAGCAGATCGCAGGACGGTTCAAGAAACTGCAACAGTTTGATGTGCTCGTCGACCAGCGCCACGCCAGCGCGCGGCTGACACAGCGTCTTGCCCTCGCGTTCGGCCTTGGCCAACGCGCTGGAAAAACGTTTGGTTTCCGGCATGGCCAACTGATAGCGCACACCCTCTTCAAAATCCACCCCCTGGCCGGTTGGCCAGGTCTGCATGACTTCTTCGCGTTCCTTTAAGAACGCGTCCATCGTCATCTTCTGGTTTTTCAATTCCATTGCAACTCCTCAGTCATGAATTCTTCAGCAGCCGCACACCCGCCAGCGCTGCGGCTTCGGGATACTCGCGCGCCAGATTGGCCAGCATGGGAAACAGGTATTCTTCGTCGCGGTAGTAGGTGAATTGCTGTGGGAACAACACGATACGACCCCGCGCATCGACCGAATGACGGGCAAACCACGGGACCGGGTCAAACTCGGCGGCCCGCGACAGCCAGCCGCCTGATCCGATCACCCGTGCCACCTTGCGCAGATCGCGCCCAGTCTGGATTTTCACCTCGCCATCGGGCGTGTAGATCGTTGCCAATCGCCCGACATGGCGCAGGCAGGCATGGCCGACGCAAATGGCGGCCAACGCCGTATCCAGCTGAGCTTCTTCGGCCGATTCCGGCAAAAATTCCGGCCGCGCGACCAGGCGGTCGGCGTATTGTTTCAGCGCATCCTGCCCGATACCGGCATTCTCGAGATCGGTCCGAAACGACGCGTCGCCGGCATCAACGGTGGTTTTTGCCGAGACACGCATGCCGAGATCCCCTTCGACGGTGCGCTTCACTTCCGGCTCTGGCAACCCGCGCAGAACAGTCCCGAATTCCGGCATTTCTTCATGAACCGAATAGACATCGGTTGTCGCGCCGCCCATGTCGAAGACGATGAAGCTGTCCCAGTCAGGTACATGTTCGTGAATCGCCCGCGTGTACTCAAGCACGGCAAACGGCGTCGGCACAGGGGCGGCGCCGGTGGCAGCCATGATCCGGTCAAGCCCCTTGCCTTTGACGATCGTCTCGAGAAAAATCGAGCGGATTGCATCGCGCGCCGGGTCCGGGTTGGGCTCGTTGAACACCGGCATCAGATTGTCGACGATGCGGAGACGCTTGCCCGCGAGCAGTTCCGCCACTTCGTCCGCCACGGCGCGGTTGCCGGCATAGACAATCTCGCAATCGATCGCCGAACGGCCGATCGCCTCGGCGTTGGCCAGCACATAGTTGGTGTTGCCGCCATCGGTCCCGCCAGCAAAAAGCAGAATGTCGGGCGGTGCCGCTTCGAGATCAGCGATATCTTTACGCGTCAAATTGAAGGCAAACACCTGGGTCAGTTTGGCACCAGCTGACTGTGCAGCAATTTTGCCGATTTCTACCGTCATTTCCGGCACCAGGCCAATGGCTGCGACGGCTAGTCCGCCCTTGGCCGAGGACGAGTATTGCAGTTTCATCCGGCCAGCACGCAGCAACGTCAGCGGATCGCCTTCGACGATCCCGTTGAGCACGGCAAAAAAACCCTCGGCCAGATTATTCACTGTCGTCGGTTGCGCCGCACGTGCCACGATTTCGGTATCACGCCCGTCAACCCGGAAAGACGCGCCCTTGGTCCAGGTCGAGCCGATGTCAATGCAAGCGACGATCATGAACGTGCCGCAACGTCCTGTTTGAGCAAGTCGGCCATCTGCTTCAGGTCTACGGTCGGCGGGAAGACTCGGTCGTAACCCATCCCTCTGAACAAAGCCTCGACTTCGGAAAAGTCGCGCTTGCCAATGACGAGATTGCCGCCAACATAGAGCACGATCCGGTCAAGCCCACGCTCGAGGCAGCGCCCACGCAGCCCGTCGCAGTCGATTTCTCCGTGACCATAGATCGACGCCACCAGAATCGCTTGTGCCCCGGTTTCGATGGCCGCATCGATGAACTCGTCCTGACTGACCATGACACCAAGATTGACGACCTTGATGCCCTCGCTAACCAGAGCGTGTTCCAGAATTTTGTTACCGACAGCGTGGCAGTCGGAACCGATGACACCCAGGATCGCGGTGATATCGTTCATGTGTTGAGTCACCTTTCAGATTCACACGTGGCACCTTGCTCAGAACAAGATCAACCGACCTTACTCAAAAAGAACAAGTTAATGCACCAACGGAATATGTTTTCAGTAAAAAATGTTTATCAAATTTGATAATTCAATTTTTACAGCAAGTTACGTCAACAACAAACGACAAATTTTCAGCTTAACATTCCATTACGGAATCAAGTCAAAAACAATCCAGATCTCACCACAAAACCCAAAGGCATCATGAGCATCCAAAAACCCGAAGCAACACAGTCACTTGTGTCGGATCATCATGACCAAAACCGGAAACGATGAAGGCATACCGGAACCGGCATCATCGTCAAGATTTTCACCAACGCGGCGACGATCGCCGCAACGGGCGGCCACCCCAACGGCATGCCCCACCAATTTTGGGTTACCTGCCGGATTCGTTCAGATCTCGTCGGACACCTGAACGACAGAGAGCCCGGCCTCTTCCAACTCCTGACAAAACGAGGCCGGTGCCATCCAGTCGGTGACGATGGTATCAATGCGGCTCAGCGGGCATGTCAGAAAACTGGAGACACAATTCATCTTGGTGTGGTCGGCAACCACAATCACCTTGCCGCCGGAATTTTCGATCATGGCCCGGTTGACGCTGGTTTCCTGGTGCACTGCCGTCGTACACCCCTTGCGAATACTGACGCCGTTGATACCAAGCACGGTGATGCTTGAAAAGATGCTGTGCAACCCGGCGATCGTCAGATCCCCCACTAATGATTTCGACTGACTGCGATAATCCCCGCCGAGCAGGATCAACTCGAGTTGCGGATCGAGATCCAGACCGAGACAAGCCGCGTTGTTGGTCACCACCCGCACTTTTTTCCCGCGCAAGTGACGAATGACCTCAAGCGTTGTAGACCCCGCATTGACAAAGATCGTCTCGTTCTCCCCGATCAAGGAGGCCACATACCGACCAATCAGCGTCTTTTCGCGCTTGGCCACATGATCCTTGGCATCGAAAAATTCTTCGAGGCGCAGACCGGCGATCGACACCGCCCCACCACGCGTACGCTCCAGGAATTTGTCGCCGGCCAGCGCATCCAGATCTCGCCGAATGGTGATTTTTGACACACCGAATTCCGTCGCGAGTTCATCCGCGGAAATCGATTGCCGCTGATAAAGCATTTCGAGAATCTTCTTGTGTCGGTAATTGGTAATGTTTGCAATCGACCGTTTGCTGGTTGGCTTCACGTTGTCACCCTTCCTGGAATAGCTCACGCAACGCTGTCGACGCCAGCGCTTCGTAGAGAGCGCGCGCTCGACCACACTGAAGATCATAGACCTGGCGATGCGCGGGATTTGGCGTATAACTGCGCGCCGAATCGACTTCGCCCGCGCGCGCAAAGGCCGCAGGATAACTGCTTTCGAAACCGACAGCCACGGCGCCGGCAATCCAGGCCCCCAGTGAGGTTGCCTCATTGCTCCCAAAACGCTGAACGGGGCGGTCGAAAACGTCGCTCTGAATCTGGTTAAAGAGATCCGAACGGGTCATGCCACCAGAGACGCTGACCCGCTCAACACGGCCACACAAGCGTTCGATGAGGTCAAGGCTCCCCCGCATTTCAACGGCAATCCCCTCGAGAATGGCGCGCGCCATTTCACCTCGCGTGCTGCTCAGGTTGAGGTTGTAGAAAACACCGCGCGCCTGCGGATCCCAGTACGGAGCGCCGCATCCCTTGAAATGCGGCAGGAGCAAGAGACCATTGCTCCCCGCCGGCGCCCCTGCCGCCTCGGCATCGATCTCGGCAAACGAGGTCGAGCGATCATAAAACGCTTCGTGAAACCATCGGTAAACGGCCCCCGATGTAAGCACCGCTGCCTCGACAATATATGCATCGGGCACCGCCGAAACGTTGCAAACCAGACGCATGTGCTCGTCAAAGACGGGATGATCGGCGTGGCCGATCAAGTATGATCCGGTTCCCGTATTCGAGACCGCCCGCTGCCGGGAAAACAATCCAAGACCCAATGCGGCGCACTGCTGATCCCCGCCGGCAGAAACCACCGGCAGCCCCGCGACCAACCCGGTGGCCGCGGCGATCGAGGGCACAATGCCGCCAACGATCGAACCCGGGGCCACCAGATCGCAGAGCATTGCCGGATCGACTTCGAACAAGGCCATCAACTCAGCATCCCAGCACCGACTGCGGAGATCGAACAGATTGGTGCGGCTGCCAAAGGTATGGTCCGTCACAAAACGTCCGCTTAAAAGATAAAGCACCCAGTCCTGGATACCGATCATCTTGTGCGTTTTTCGCCAGAGATCCGGCCGTTCGTGACGCAGCCAGGTCATTTTCACCGCCGAAAAAACCGGTGAAATTTTCAGTCCGGTCTTGCCGTACACCAGTTGATTGGAGGCCTGCATCGCTTGCGCAAGATCCGCTGTACGGCGGTCCTGCCACATGATCGCTGGATGCAGAGGCACCCCATTCGTATCGACCGGGATCACGGAAGAACGCTGAGCCGTTACCGCCACGCCAGCCGGGCTGATTCCTGTCTCGGCCGCCGCATCGGCGCACGCCTTCAGCGATTCAACCAAAATCCCCGCCCAGGCCTGCGGCGCTTGCTCGACGCGTCCGTCACTGAAAAATTGTGGTGCGTTCTCGCGCTGATGCACATGAACGATCCGCCCAGCCGCATCATAAAGAATGGCACGCATGCTCGTGGTGCCAATATCAACGGTAATGATCCCTTTCATCCCTAACCCACCACAGTCCCTGACCGCGCCATTCTAATGCCAAAGCAACGCTGATTGACAAACCGTAACGATCTTTTTGATCGTTGTATGTTTCAATATTTTCCTTGCTGACGTAAAATACATCACAAATTGTCATTCAATTGACCCGTCAAAAAGTAACCGCCACACCAACCGAGGGGTGCTCACATGAAGATCGAAAAACACTTTCTTGCCGAGATGAATCGCTGTTATTCGGCCAACCACCTCACGGTCGACGGCCAGACTCGCATCCTCCTGGCCACGGAAGGCGAAGGTCCGTGCACCGCCTGGGCTGGACCCCAGTACGCTCTTTCGCACAATGTCTGGGACGCTCCTGGCGGCACCATGTCGATCGTGCCGATCCCCGGTACCAACGGCGAATTTCTGGCCGTGCAGAAATTCTTCAAGATGTTCCAGTGGGAAGAGGCCAAGGTGGTTCACGTCAAGCCACTCGACGATGGCCGGTATCAGGCCACCGACATCCTTCATTTGCCCTACATTCACCGTTTCGACCTATTGACCGTCGCTGGCCGGCATTACTTTATCGGTTGCACGCTCGCCACCACCAAAGAATCCAAGGACGACTGGTCAAATCCGGGCAAGATCTGGGTTGGCGAATACACAGGGCCGGTTCCATTACAAGTGCGTCCGCTCAAGGAAGGCCTGACCCAAAACCACGGCTATGACCGGCTCGTCCGGGAGGATCGGATGACCGGCCTCGTCACCTGCCGTGAAGGCGCTTTCGAAGTCACGCCGCCACAAACCCCTGGCGGCGAATGGCAACTCGAGCAATTCATGGACTGGCCGATCAGCGACATCTCGACCATCGACATCGACGGCGACGGCGAACTGGAATTCGCCACTATTGAGCCGTTTCACGGCGAATACTTTCGCGTCTACAAGAAAATCGACGGCAAGTTCGTGCGCATCTTCGAGCATCCCGAGGTGAGCGAGTTCTACCATGTTGTCGTCGGTGCCACGCTGGCAGGAACACCGGTATTCATTGGCGGTTGCCGACGCGGCAAGCAGCAGCTTTTCTACATCAAGGCCCGCTCGACCACTCCGCTGGAGCTCGAAGCGGTATTGATCGAGGCTGGCGTCGGCCCCAGCAACGTTCATGTGCTGCACGAAGTCGGACGCGACATCATCGTCGCGGCCAATCGGGAAAAAGCCGAGGCAGCTTTGTATTTCGTCACCGCGGACTAGATGCGTCAATTTGATCTTGTCAAGCGTGAATTTTCACCATAATATATCAACATGATCGTTTGCAAGATCAATATGAGTCATTAATTGAAGGAGAAACACATGGCAAAAGTGGATGAGATCACCAAGGAATCGTGGGTGCTGAGCACCTTCCCGCAATGGGGAACCTGGCTGAATGAGGAAATCGAGCGCGAGGTGGTCAAACCCGGCACCTTTGCCATGTGGTGGCTGGCCTGTACCGGCATCTGGGTCAAGACCGAAGGCAACACCAACATCTGCATCGACTTCTGGTGCGGCACGGGCAAGCGCTCGATGAAGAACCCGCTGATGGACCCGCACCACCAGATGGCGCGGATGAGCGGCTGCGTGGCGCTGCAACCCAATCTGCGCGTCTCGCCCTTCGTGCTCGACCCGTTCGCCATCAAACAGATTGACGCAGTCATCTCGACGCACACGCACAACGACCACATCGACGTGAACGTCGCCGCCGCCGTGCTCAAGAACGTCGAAGCCAAGGTGCCCTTCATCGGCCCGAAGTCCTGCGCCGACCAATGGAAAAAATGGGGCGTTCCCGCCGACCGCATCATCCAGGTCAAGCCGGGCGATACGGTCAAGATCGGCGACATCGAACTCGTCGTGCTCGAATCCTTCGACCGCACGATGGCCATCACCCTACCCAAGGAAGAAATCGCCAAAAACAAGATGCCGGTCGACATGGACGACGTCGCAGTGAATTATCTCGTCAAGACGCCGGGTGGCAACCTTTATCACAGCGGTGACTCGCACTACTCCAACGGCTACGCCAAGCATGGCAACGAGCACAAGGTAGACGTGGCGCTCGGCTCCTACGGCGAAAACCCGCGCGGCATCACCGACAAGATGA
>CAYUYI010000067.1:0-8972 GCA_964448995.1 uncultured Propionivibrio sp.
ATGTGCGTGCCTTTGAAGTTGTGCGGCAGGCTCACGTACATGTTGAAAATGGCGACCGTATGCTGCACTCCCCCGGATCTGTCGAGCACCCGCACCGGGTGACGGATTGACTTGATGCCAACGCGGTTGATGGCGATTTGCCGGGTGTCGGCAAGATTTTGTACATCGGCAATCACGGGATTGTTATTTTTTTCGTTCTGCGCTGGCTTCATTGTGTTTCCTGTTGTTTCAGATAAGTTTGTACGGTGTGAATGATGCCGTTTTTGTCGAGCCCGTTTTCGCCCAGCAAGCGAGTCTGGTCGCCGTGCTCAATGAAACGGTCGGGCAAGCCGATGCGAACGAAAGCGGTAGCGCTTCGCGTGTTCTCGAGTACGCGGGCGACTTCGGAGCCGGCACCACCGATTGACACGTTTTCTTCGATGCTGACGAGCAGGGAATGTTCCCGGGACAGTTCCAGAATGAGCTCGCGATCGATCGGTTTGACGAAACGCATGTTGGCCACCGTGGCGTCAAGAACTTCTGCTGCCTCTAGTGCCGGTGCCAGCATGGTGCCAAAAGCCAGCAGTGCCACCGCTTTGCCACGGCGGCGAATCTCGCCCTTGCCGATTGGAATGTCGTTCAGAGTTTTGTCGAGGGGGGTGCCGGGGCCAGTGCCGCGTGGATAGCGGACAGTACATGGCGCGTTGGCGCGACAGGCGGTGGTCAGCATTTGTCGGCATTCGTTCTCGTCGGATGGCGTCATGACCACCATGTTCGGGATGCAGGTCACGTAGGAAAGATCAAACGCGCCATGGTGTGTCGGGCCGTCAGCGCCGACCAGACCGCCTCGATCCAGCGCGAAAACCACGGGCAGGTTCTGCAGGGCGACATCGTGCAGAAGCTGGTCAAACCCGCGCTGCAGGAACGTCGAATAAATGGCGACCACCGGATGCATGCCCTCGCAGGCCAGCCCTGCGGCAAAGGTAACGGCGTGCTGCTCGGCGATGCCGACGTCGAAATAACGTTCCGGGTAACGCTCGGCGAAACGGATCATGCCGGAACCCTCGCCCATGGCGGGTGTGATGGCGACCAGTTTCGGATCGGCAGCGGCCATGTCGCAAAGCCAGTCGCCAAAGATCTGGGTGAAAGATGGCTTGCTGCTGGCACGATTCCCGGCAATTCCGATCTCGGGTTCGAATTTCGAAACACCGTGATAGAGCGTCGGATCAGCCTCGGCCAATTTGTATCCTTGTCCTTTGCGAGTGATGACATGCAGGAAGCGCGGGCCATGCAGCTTCTGCAGGTTCTGCAACGTCGGGACCAGAGAGTCTAGATCGTGGCCGTCGATGGGGCCGATGTAATTGAATCCCAGCTCCTCAAACAAGGTCCCCGGTGTCAGGAGACCTTTGACGTGTTCCTCGACGCGGTTGGCGAACTCGAGCAGCGACGGTGAGACCGACAGGACCTTTTCTCCGGCACGACGAGCGGCGTTGAACGTGCTGCCGGAGAGAATGCGTGCGAGGTATTTGTTGAGCGCACCGACTGGATGCGATATTGACATGTCGTTGTCGTTGAGGATGACCAGCATGTCGGCGTCTGCGACGCCGGCATTGTTCATGGCCTCGAAAGCCTGTCCGGCGGACATGGCGCCATCACCAATGATAGCCACAGTGTGCCGGTCCTCTCCCTTGAGTCTCGCAGCTTGCGCCATGCCGAGCGCCGCCGAGATCGAGGTCGAGGAGTGACCCACGCCAAAAGTGTCGAACTCGCTTTCGCAACGTTTCGGGAAACCGGATACGCCACCGTGCATACGCAGTTGAGCCATGCCTTCGCGCCGACCGGTCAGCACCTTGTGGGCATAGGTTTGGTGGCCGACGTCCCAGACCAGACGGTCTTCCGGCGTATTGAAGACATAGTGCAGCGCGATGGTCAATTCGACCGTGCCGAGATTTGACGACAGATGTCCGCCGGTACGTGACACGGACTCGACGAGAAAGCTGCGTAACTCATCGGCCAATTGCGGCAATTGCTTGTTGTCCAGTTCGCGTAGTTGCGCTGGACAGTGGATGGTGTCGAGCAGAGGATAAGAACTCATGACGGATGGAATCTGCCTGGGCTGGGTTCGACGGGGGTCAGAACTTGCGGTACGTGATGAAATCGGTGAGTTCGATCAGACGTCGGGCGCGTTCGCCAAATTTGGACAACGCCTCGACAGCTTGTGTTCTGAGTTCATCGGAAAATTTTCGCGCTGGTTCGAGGCCGAGCAGACTGACGTAAGTTGGCTTATCGGCGGCGGCGTCCTTGCCCGCGGTCTTGCCGAGCGTCGCCGTACTGGCGGTGCAGTCAAGAATGTCGTCCACGACCTGGAAAAGCAGTCCTGCGCGCTTGGCGAAGCGATCGAGTTGTGCCAGCGCCTCGTCGTCGAGCGATTCGCCACAGAGCGCGCCAAGCAGGACGGCCGCCCGAATCAATGCCCCGGTCTTCAATGCGTGCATCAATTCAAGTTCGGGCTGATCAAGTGTCTTGCCTACCGAGTCAAGATCGATGGCCTGGCCGCCAGCCATGCCGCGGGAGCCGCTGGCATGTGCCAGCACCCGCACCATTTCCAACTGGCGGTCCGGCGCCCCGAGCTCTGTGCGAGTGAGAAGTTCAAAGGCTTGCGATTGGAGACTATCGCCGACCAGCAGTGCTGTCGGCTCATCATATTCGACGTGGCAGGTCGGCCGGCCTCGTCGTAATACGTCGTCGTCCATGCAGGGCAAGTCGTCGTGTACCAGTGAATAGGCGTGAATCAGTTCAACCGCACTGGCGGCGATTTCCAGACGTTCAGGAAGCGCGCCGGAAATCTCCCCGGCGGCAAAGGCGAGCAATGGCCGAACTCGCTTGCCGCCACCGAGGCTGGCATAGCGCATGGCCTGATGCAAGCGCACTGGAACGGTATCGTCCTGCGGCAGTAACCGCGCCAGCGCAATTTCCATTCGTGCCTGAACTTCGTGCATCCATTCCGTAAATGGTGGATGTGTCGGGTTGGCCGCTGTGTGCGGACAGCAAGATTGATTCATCGGATTTCTCCGTTTCCCGTGTCGAGGTCGCGCAAGTTGCCGTTTTCGAGTATCTGCACCTTTTGCTCCGCTTCTTTCAACAGATTCTGGCAGTGACGGAGCAACTCGCTGCCGCGCCGATAGGCGGCGATCGACTCTTCCAGAGGCAGATGGTCGTCTTCCATGCGGTGGACGATCTGCTCGAGTTCGGCCAGCGCCGTTTCATATTTCAGTTCGATGGCAGGCGCGGCCATTACCGGGACTGTTTTGCCAGATTCGGAAGAGGTGGTTTTCGCCATGTGAGATGTTCGCAATGCAGGGGAAAATAACGGACGGCAGGACGCAGGGGCAATTGAAAAGCCGCTACAATCGAAGTTTACACCCTAGTCGCCATCAAGTGTCTGCCGTGGGGTCCGGCAGCAGGATTATTCCCATGCAATCGTTGTGGATGATTGTCGCCAGCTTCTGTTTCGCTTGCATGGGCGTTTGCGTCAAACTGGCGTCCGAATCCTTTTCCGCGACCGAGATCGTTTTCTATCGCGCAGCAATCTCCCTTGGGTTTATGCTGCTGGTCGTGCCTTTCCGGAAAATTCCGCTGGCGACGCCGCACTGGAAATTCCAGCTGACGCGTTCGATTTGCGGCTTTCTCGGCCTCGTTTCTTTTTTTCATGCCATTTCATTGCTGCCGTTGCCGACGGCGGTAACGCTCAACTACACCTCGCCTCTGTTTCTGGCCTTGCTGCTGGCCTGTACTGGAAGAATTTTGCTGCGCACGTCTCTGTTGGCAGCCTTGGCACTTGGCTTTGTCGGTGTTGTGCTGCTCCTGCGGCCCACTTTTCATGCCGACCAGTTGCTTGGTGGCCTTTGGGGGGTGGGTTCAGGTGTACTTTCAGCGCTGGCCTACTTCAATGTGCGTGAATTAGGCGAACTGGGAGAAAACGAGGAGCGCACGGTGTTCTATTTTTCCCTCTTTTCGACGATTGCCAGTGCGGTGTGGATGGGGGTGTACGAGTTTCATTCGGTTGATCTCCGCGGGGGACTGCTGTTGCTCGGCGTCGGTGGGTTTGCGACAGTGGCACAACTGGCGATGACGCGGGCGTACAAACGAGGCAATACCCTGGTCTCGGCAAGTTTGGCGTACACGACAGTGGTTTTCGCCAGCCTGCTTGGCGTGTTGTTGTGGAAGGAATCCCTGACGTTCGGCGCGTGGCTCGCGATCGGCGTGATCGTTGCCAGTGGCCTGATCTCAAGCTGGTTTTCCCGGGCCAATCCGGCAGATCAGGACTGAGTGTCTGGAATCGTCATCACGAATCTGCCGAAACCAATGCCGTGAGGGCCAACGACGGTTGTCGGTCCGGCAGTGGATTTGTTGATCTGCTCTGATGCTACACTGCAGGCATCTTACAAGGAGGATGTCATGATCGTGATCCAACACCAACCCGGGCGGGTGCAGGTGAATGTGTACGGTGAATTCACTCTGGCCGATTTCAAGGAATTCGAGGACATGGTCAACTTCAAGACCCGTTTTGAAGGGCCGGTCGATCTCTTCTTCGATTTGCGCGAAATGGCCGATTTCACGCTGGATGTGGCCTGGGAGGATATCGTCTTCGCCCGCGCGCATCCCAACGATTTCAGCCGTATTGCTATCCTTACTCAGAGCCAGTGGGTGGCTTGGAGTGCCTGGGTGACGCGCATTTTCGTTCACGCTGAAATGCGCGTTTTCGACGACGAAGTCGAGGCTCAGGCTTGGCTTGAGTCCGAGTAAGGAAAAACGTGATGCCTCATCCGCTTGTTTCCTGTGAACAGTTGGCGGCGCATCTCAACGATCCTGACTGGAGAATCGTTGATTGTCGGCACCAGCTTTCCGATGTGGGCTACGGCCAGCGCGTGTACGCCGAGGGGCATCTGCCCGGTGCGTTTTTCATGCATCTCGATCGCGATCTTTCCGGGGCGATGAGCGGATGCAATGGCCGCCATCCGTTGCCCGACCCGCAAGTCTTGGCAGCGAAATTCGGTGCTATCGGAATTTCCAGCAGAACTCAGGTTGTTGCTTATGATGATGCCGAAGGCATGGTTTCGGGGCGTTTGTGGTGGATGCTGCGCTGGCTCGGTCACGATAACGTCGCGGTGCTTGATGGTGGCTTCAATCGCTGGGTCAAGGAGGGGCGTCCGCTGACGCGGGATATTCCGGTTGTCCTGCCGACTGTTTTTGAAGTTGAGCAGCGTGATTGGGTGGTGACTGCCGATGAGGTGCTGGCCAACATTGCCTCGCCGGAATTGGTCGTGGTCGATGCGCGTGGCCCGGATCGTTTTCGCGGGGAAAACGAGACAATCGATCCGGTGGGCGGGCATATCCCGGGCGCACGCAACCGGTTTTTTCGCGACAACCTCGATGCCGACGGCCGGTTCCGGCCCGCAGCGGAGTTGCGGCGTGAATTTCTCGAACTGTTTGCCGGTACGCCACCGGACAAAACGGTAATGCAGTGTGGGTCGGGCGTTTCGGCGTGCCACAACCTGATCGCCCTCGAACTCGCCGGTCTCACCGGTGCGCGGCTTTACGCTGGTTCATGGAGCGAGTGGTGTAGCGATTCGGCGCGCCCGGTGGAAAAATAGAAATCCACAGAAATCCGGTGCGCGTCCACTACTGGCGCGCCGCTTGATCGGCCTGTCTTCACAGGGCGTTGATCGATTCCAGCGCTCCGTTGAGTGCCTTTTCGAAAATTTCTTCCGGCGCGACGATGGCGGCCAGACCGTCGCGGATTTGTCTGGCCAGTGCTTCTGGGGTGATCGAAATGGCACTGGCTGAGCGGTGGTTGCTAAAAAGCAGGATGCCACGCTGCGGGCTGATCCAGTGCAGGCGTTCGCGATACGGGAGTGTCTTGCCCTCGCCGCTGGGATCGCGAAACTCGATCCAGTCACCACGCCGAAGTTCGCTGACACGACGGAAAATTTCGCGGTCGTCGGCACGCCATACCGGATTGGCGCCGACGAGGGTGATTTCTTCGACTTCGATGCCATCGTCTGCGCTGCACGTGATCTGCAGGTCGCCGTCACCTGCTGGCGTAAAGTCGAATTCGGTTTTTGCCGGGGGCGGCAATGCGCTGGCCTCGGCTTCTGTCGCTGCCGGACGGATTTCGCCTTTGAGTGCTGCGGAATGATGCTTGACGAGTTCGTCGAAAAAACGCTGACGCAGTGCCGGATCGATATTGATGCAATCGAGCCCCTTGTTGATCTGACCAAGTAGTTTGGGTAGCAGCCCGATCAGCTTGAGTCGGTCGTCGGGGGTCTTTTTGGCCTCGATACTCCAGGCGAGGTCGCGCATTGTTTGCTCGGCCGCCTGCCGTTCGGTCTTTTTTTCATCGCCAGTCAGCTCGGCCGCTTGCAATACCATTGCCCAGTGATCATTGAGAAAAGCGGTGACCACTGGCGGTAGCGACTTGGCCGCGCAGAAATCGATGGTAGTGCGACGCGCCCGGTCGAGAGCCTCTGCAGCGTGTTCGCGTTGCAGGATGATGCGGGCGACTGCTTGTGTGCCTGCAGTCTCTTCCTTTTCCCTTTCGTCGACGAAAGCTTCCAGCTCGCTCAGTGCTGTACCGAAAATTTCGACATCGTTCTCGAATTCTGTTTGAATGCGCTCGACCAGTTCAGCCAGCTTGACATAGAACGGATCATTTTCCTCGACTGAACCGCCCCAGCGGATCGAGATGCCCGATACGCCACCGAGAAACCGTCTGGTCGGGTGGGACCGGTCCGCAAAGAAGCCGGGGTTAAGCATGGCGACCTTCAGCACCGGAATCTGCAAGCGGCTGAGGAGTGCCTTGATGGCGACGGGGATGTGATCGTCATCGAAGATGAAGTCGAACAACATGGCCACGATGTCGATCGTGACAGCCGTCATTCCGCCGGCCTGCTTTGCGTTGTCGGATTCTCGCACCAGGCGAACCTGGTTGATGATCGGCGCGTTACCAATTGGGCCGGCAACATGCTGCATTTCTCCCAGTGAGTTCATCAGCATGTTGTTGATGGCATTGATGTCCAAATCGACATTGCCAACAGTGCCGCCAGCGATCATGCCTGTCGTTCCCGAGGGGGCGATTCCGGAACCAGGGAGGGGCTGGCCTGGGGGCGTGAGCGACGGACTGGGGCGCGAACTCGCCAGGCGTTGTAACGTTTCCAGAATGTTGCTAGGAATGGCTGGCGTATTGATCATCTGCCCGGCGGCTGTGCTTGGCAGGCTCGTGCTGCCACCCGCGCTTGCGGTAGGCGACGCCGAGGCTCGTGCTTCTCCGAAAATGTCGCTTTTTCGATAACTGCGCTTGAGCTCGGGCAGGATGCCGCGTTCAATCAGGCTGGTATTGATCTGTTGGTAGATGGGGGGAAGGCCGCGATGCAGATGCCGTTCGATGCGGCGCAACAGCAACAAGCGGTTTTCGGCGTCAGAGCCAATTGCCGAGCAGGCGTCGGAGAGCGCCTGGCAAATGATCTTGGGGGCCAGCGGATTGCTGTTTTCAGCAAGCTCGTCATGACCGAGCAGTGCCGCTACGCGGCGATTCAGCGTGTACAGTTCTTCGTCGCAGGTTTCAGCGATCTGGGCGGCGAACTCGCGTATGACGATATGTTCGGACAGATCGCCGTCGTCGACCAAGGTGAGGCCTTCGAAATCGGGGATTTCGAGCGGTGTTTCGCGCGTCGTGATGCTTGTGTTGCTGCCGTTCTGGCAACGCTCGGCCTCACTCGCCAGATTGCGCCGGAACGTTTCGACGAGATGCGACCAGTCTTTTTCAATATCGGCGCGCAGGTCGAGGTAGCGGGTCTGTAGCAGGCGTTCTCGAGTCGAGTCGGCGAGGACGAACAATTCTTCGGAAATCGGCGCGGCGATTTCATGGAGCCATAGGCTCAGGCTGTTGATAAGCTGATCGCGGCATTCCGTTAAAATGCGCAGCCCCGGACTGCGATTCGGACCGAGGCCGTTAAGTGAAACGACATTGCTCATCGAGCGGGTAGGCATCGCACTCATGCGCGGCCTCCGCTTGCCGTATCAACTCTGTTGCCCGATTTTTGCGGGTGTCGGCCTGTTGTGCTGTAGGTCATGATGGCTGCTCCGTACTATCTGGCGGTCCCGCGACCGTGGTCAGCAATTGCTGCTGGCGGTAGGCCGGAAACTTTGCGTCGCCGTCTTTCGACGGGTTTGCCGTGTTTCAGAAGTCAGAATGTATCTGACTACGGGCGGCGTACCGGGGCTCCCCCGATCTTCGCCGACTCTTAAGCATGGTAGCGGAATGTTGCCGAAAATCAAGACCTTTCGTCGGTTTTTGACGGGTGGCGGATTCGTGCCCAGGCGACATGTTCGCGAACGATTGCCGAGGCGTCGTGGCGCCGCGCGTGGAGTGCGGCGCCAATTTCATGACTTGGCGGTGCGTTGCCCAGTGCGACGGCCAGGTTACGCAGCCAGCGTTCGTAACCGATACGGCGAATCGCGCTACCGGCGAAGCGCCGTTCGAACTCCTCGCGGTGCCAGGCAAAGAGCTCGGTTAGCGAGAGGTGGGTCAACCCGTTACGCACGGCAAAGTCCGCATCGCCATGCTGTGCAAAGCGATTCCAGGGGCAGCATTGCTGGCAATCGTCGCAACCGTAAATGCGGTTGCCGATCAGAGGGCGCAGTTCAACGGGGATCGATCCTTGGAGTTCAATGGTCAGGTAGGAAATGCAGCGTCGCGCGTCGACTCGGTAGGGCGCGATGATTGCGCCGGTCGGACAGGCATCGAGACAGCGGTGGCAGCGGCCACAATGGTCGGCGGCCGGGGTGTCGACAGGCAGCGGCAAGTTGGTGTAGATCTCGCCCAGAAAATGCCAGGAACCGTGTCGCGAAAGCGTCAGGGTGTGTTTACCTCGCCAACCGATGCCGGACTGTAGGGCGAACTCGGTTTCCATGACCGGGGCTGAATCGGAAAA
>CAYUYI010000068.1:0-5504 GCA_964448995.1 uncultured Propionivibrio sp.
CCAGCGAGTGCACCAGCGCCGTGCCGACCAGCCAGGGCATGAACGAGGCGTTTTCGACCGGATCCCAGAACCACCAACCGCCCCAGCCGAGTTCGTAGTAGGCCCACCAGGAACCGAGCGCGATGCCGAGCGTCAGGAAAATCCAGGCGGCGGTGGTCCAGGGGCGCGACCAGCGCGCCCAGGCGGCGTCGAGCTGGCCGGAAAGCAGCGCGGCGACGGCAAAGGCGTAGGCCACCGAGAACCCCACGTAGCCCATGTAGAGCATCGGCGGGTGGATGACGAGGCCGGGATCCTGCAATAGCGGGTTGAGGTCGCGTCCTTCGGTGGCGCCGGGCAGCATGCGCTCGAAGGGGTTCGAGGTCAGCAGGATGAACAGCAGCAGGCCGGCCGTGACCAGACCGAGCACGCCGATGACGCGGGCGACCATCGTTTCCGGCAACTGCCTGGAGAAAATCGCCACCGCCAGCGTCCACCATCCGAGCATCAGTACCCAGAGTAGCAGGGAGCCTTCGTGGCCGCCCCAGACCCCGGCGATGCGGTATTGCAGCGGCAATTGCGTGTTGGAGTGCTGGGCGACATAGACGACGGTGAAATCGTTCTGGATGAAGGCGTAGGTCAGGCCGGCGAAGGCGACGGTGAGCAGCACGGCCAGCGTCCAGGCGGCCGGGCGCGCCAAGGCCATCCAGGACGGTGTGCCGCGGTGGGCGCCGATCAGCGGCAGGATGCCTTGGGCCAGAGAAACACAGAGCGCCAGGATCAGCGCGAAGTGAGCGAGTTCGGGGATCATTGCTTCACCGTTTTGGCCGTGGCTTCGATGGCCGCTTTCTGGGCCTGCGCATCGCCAACGGCCTTGGCGGCCTCGGGCGGCATGTAGTTTTCGTCGTGCTTGGCCAGGACCTCCGAGGCGGTGAAGACACCGTCGTCGCCGACCTTGCCTTGCGCCACGGCGCCTTTGCCCTCTTTGAACAGGTCGGGCAGGATGCCTTTGTAACGGACCGGGATGTCGTGGGCGGTGTCGGTAATGACGAAGGCGAGCGTGACCCCGTCGGCCTCGCGGCGCAGCGAGCTTTCCTTGACCAGCCCGCCGATGCGGAAGGATTTTCCTTTCGGCGCTTCGCCGGCCGCGACCTGCGAGGGTGAGAAGAAGAAAACGAGATTGCTCTGGAAGGCATTCAGTACCAGTGCGGCGACCAGTCCGAGAATGACCAGTCCGGCAGCGATGAGCAGCAGGCGTTTGTGACGGGTTTTCAAAGGGTATCCTCTGCGCAGGCGTTGGTTTCGAGTTTCTCGGCACGCAGTTGGCGGCGCAACCGATTCACCAGTTGCTTGCGACCGCGCACCAGCAGGAGCGGTTCCAGGATCATCACCAGCGCCATGACGATGAATGATCCCCAGACGTAGAGGCCATGATTGCCCATGGCCAGAAAATCGGACAGGCTGTTCCAGTACATGCTTAACTCCCTTGGCCGGTGGCGTCCAACTCGGCCTTGACCCATTCGGTGTGCCGCTCGCGCTCGAGCATGATTTTGCGCACGCGCATCAAGGTGACGGCGATGGCGTACATCCAGCAGGCCAGCGCACAGAGCAGCATGCCGACGAGCATGACCTTGGCCATCGACGATTTGTTCAGATTGACCGTCGATCCCTGGTGCAGGGTATTCCACCATTTCACCGAGAAATAGATGATCGGCACGTTGACCACGCCGACCAGCGCCAGAATCGCACCGGCCTTGTCGGCGCGGCGCGGGTCGTCGATCGCCGATTGCAGGGCGATGAAGCCGACGTAGA
The DNA here is from genome assembly GCA_964448995.1 of uncultured Propionivibrio sp. GTDB lineage: Bacteria > Pseudomonadota > Gammaproteobacteria > Burkholderiales > Rhodocyclaceae > Propionivibrio. The sequence continues at coordinate 1,789 of CAYUYI010000068.1, forward strand.
GAAACAGCAGGATCAGCTCCGAAGTGAGTCGGGCGTCCCACACCCACCAGGTCCCCCACATCGGCTTGCCCCACAGCGCGCCGGTCCACAGCGAGAGGAAAGCGAACAGCGCGCCGGTCGGCGCCAGTGCCTGTGCCATCATCGCCGAGAGGCGGAAGTTGAACGCCAGCCCCAGCCCGGCCCAGAAGGCCATGACGAGGTAGATGAACATCGACAGCCACGAGGCCGGGACGTGCAGGAAAATGATGCGGTAGCCCTCGCCCTGCTGCGCGTCGATCGGCGCGATCAGGAAGCCAACGGTCAGCCCGGCGATGCCGAACAGTGCGGCCAGCGCCCAGAACCACGGGATCATCTTGCCGGCGAGCGGATAGAAGGTCTGCGGGCTGGAAAAGTGATACCAGTTGAATCCTTTTGACATGGACGGGATTACTCCAAAGCAATGCGCAATGCCGCGGCGGTCGGCCAGGGGGCGAAGAAGACACCGGCCAGCGTGAGTGCGCCCAGCAGCGACAGATGCGCTTGTGCACCAACGCCGGTGACGGTGGCTTCGACGGCACCGGCTCCGAATATTAGCACTGGTATATATAGGGGCAGAATCAGCAGCGAGAGCAGCACGCCGCCACCGCGCACGCCAAGCGTCAGCGCCGCACCGATGGCGCCGATGCCGGAGAGGGCCGGGGTGCCGATCAGCAGCGAGAGCGTCAGGATTTGCAGGGCGTCGGTGGAGAGGTCGAATTGCAGACCCAGCACGGGCGCCAGTAGCGTGAGCGGCAGCCCGGAAACCAGCCAGTGCGCGGCGACTTTGCCGAGGACGATCAGGCCGAGGGGCTGGGGCGAGAGCGCCAGTTGTTCGAGCGTACCGTCGCGATGATCGTCGGCGAACAGGCGCGGCAACGAGAGCATCGTGGCGAGCAGCGCGGCGACCCACAGCACACCAGGGGCCAGCTTGCGCAGTTGTTCCGTTTCCGGGCCGATGCCGAGCGGGAAGAGGCTGACGACGATGATGAAGAAGAACAGGACCGAAGCAATGTCGGCCTGTCGGCGCAGGGAGAGCCTCAGGTCGCGCGCGATCAGCGAGAAGACGGTACTCAGCATCAGCCCAGCACCAGTTGGCGCACCGAGCCGGCCGGGATGTCGACGGCTTGGTGCGTGGTCAGCACGGCGAGTCCGCCGCGTTGCAGATGGGCGCCGATGAGTCCGGCAACGAGATCGACGGCGGCCGTATCCAGCGCGACGAAAGGCTCGTCGAGCAGCCACAGCGCGCGCCGTTCATTGACGAGGCGCGCCAGGGCGACGCGTCGCTTCTGGCCCTGCGACAGGTAGCGGCAGGCGAGATCCTCACGGCCCGCGAGCCCGAGCGTCTCAAGGGCGTCGAGTGCTGCACCTTCCTCCAGCGCCTCGTCGGCCAGCCGGGCCGACGCCATCAGGTTTTCGAGCGGGGTCAATTCTTCCTTGATGGCATTTTGATGGCCGAGAAAGCAGAGTTCGCGACGGTAGTCCTCGCCCAGCTTGCCGATCGGTTCGTTTCGCCAGCGGATTTCTCCGCCCGCCGGGGGAAGCAAGCCGCACAGCATGCGCAGCAGACTGGTCTTGCCGCTGCCGTTCCTGCCTTGCAGGGACAGCAGTTCGCCGGGCATCAGGCGGAAGCTGAGCGCGCGAAACAAGTGGCGTTCTCCGCGAACGCAATCAAGTCGGGTGGTTTCCAGCATTCAGGAAGACTTAGACGGTGGTGTCCGTGATTATGACGCGGTGTGTTCAACCGCAGTTTGACCTAGCGCAAATTATAAAGGAGTGTTCCTGCTTCCTCCGTAGAAACACGGATTCATCTTCGGCAGCCGATAGGATAGAATCCGCCGCACTTCAATACCGTTGTCCGTCGGATAGATTCCAATGGCCTGAGCTTGTCCGGGCCAGGTGTGGCGGATGACTCTTTGCGTGAGCGATTCTGGCGTGCAGGTTCCAGGCAATTCGGGCGTGGTTTGTCAGCGCATCCGCATCAACGGCGTGGTGCAGGGGGTGGGTTTCCGCCCGCTGGTCTGGCGTTTGGCCAAGGAACTTGGGCTGACTGGCTGGGTGCGCAACGATGCGCAAGGCGTCGAACTCGAAGTCTGCGGCGGTCACGAGAAGGTGGATGCGCTGCTGCAACGCTTGCATCACGATGCGCCGCCGATGGCACGGATCGACGCCATCACTTCCCGGTTTACGGAGTCCGTTTCGGTTTCCGAGGATTTTTTCATTCTGGACAGTCGGGGTGGCCGTTCGGCGACGATGATCGGTCCGGACATGACCGTTTGCCGTGATTGCCTGGCCGAGATGTTCGATCCGAACGGTCGTCGTTGGCGCTACGCGCTGACCAACTGCGGCCATTGCGGACCGCGTTACTCGATTTGCAGCGGCTTGCCTTACGACCGTGCGCGTACGAGCCTCAAGCCGTTTGCCATGTGCCGCAAGTGTGAGGCCGAGTATCTGCGGGCGCACGACCGGCGCTTGCATGCGGAAGGGAATTGCTGTCCAAAATGTGGGCCCCAACTGTCGCTGGTTGATGCTTCGGGCGCGGCGATTGGCGGCGATCCCATCGCCCAGACCCTGGGGTTGATCCGCGATGGGCGGGTCGTGGCGGTCAAGGGGCCGGGCGGCTTTCATCTGTTTTGCGACGCTCGCAATCCGGCGGCCGTTGCGCTGATGCGCGAACGCAAACGGCGTCAGGTCAAGCCTTTCGCGGTCATGTTTGCCAGCGCGTCGTCGGTGATCCCTTACGTGCAACTCCGGGTCGGCGAGCCAGGGTTGTTGGCCTTGTCGGAACGCCCGATCATTCTGCTCAACAAACGCAAGGGCTGCGACGAGAAGTTGCCGGGCGTGGCGCCGGATCTGCCGTGGCTCGGGGTGGTGCTGCCATTTTCACCGATTCATTATCTGCTCTTCCACGAAGCGGCCGGCCGGCCGGCGGGATTGGAGTGGCTCGATAGCGAACAGTCGTTGGCGCTGTTGATCAGCAGCGGCAATCGCAGTCGTGAGCCGATCGCCATTGACAACGAAGAGGCGATGGAGCGTCTGTCCGGGCTGGCCGATGCTTTTCTGTTGAACGACCGTACCGTCGTGACGCGCTGCGACGACAGCATTGCCTGTTCGGGGCCGGGCGGGCTGCAACTGATCCGGCGCGCGCGCGGCTATGCGCCGAAAGCGGTGAAGCTTCCTCAGAGCGGGCCGCCGGTACTGGCGGTGGGCGGGCCGGTCAAGAATGCGGTGTGTGTGACGCGAGGGGGCGAAGCCTTTCTGTCACAACATATCGGCGAACTGTCCAATCCTGCGGCGTCGGCCGGCTTCGAAGCAACCATCCGGCACTTGCTGAAAATGCTTGAGGTGGCACCGTCCCTGATCGCCCATGACCTGCGTCGGGACGACTACACCACATCGCTGATCGAGACGATGGCCCATCAGCGGGAGATTCCGCTGCTGGCGGTGCAGCACCATCATGCCCATGTGGCCGCGGTCTTGGCCGAGCACCACATCAACGAGCCGACTTTCGGTCTGGCGCTCGATGGAGGCGAACTCGGCACGGACGGCACGTTATGGGGCGGCGAATTGTTGAAGATCGATGGTGCGCGCTTCGAACGTTTTGGCCATCTGGCGCCGATTTCTTTACTTGGCGACGACGCAGAATCGCGGGAGCCATGGCGATTGGCGGCCGTCATGCTGCAAATGCTGGGGCGAGGACA
>CAYUYI010000068.1:5604-8919 GCA_964448995.1 uncultured Propionivibrio sp.
CGCGGGAGCCATGGCGATTGGCGGCCGTCATGCTGCAAATGCTGGGGCGAGGACAGGAAATCGAGCGGCGTTTCGCCGCGCAGCCGGATGCGGCGCGGCTGATCGCAGAACTGGCAGGGAGTGGCGCCGGACGGCGGTCGTCGAGTCTGGGGCGACTGTTCGACGCGGCTTCCGGATTGCTGGGTTTCCGGCAGATGCAAATTTATCGCGACCAGGCCGGACTCCTCATGGAAGGCGCCGCCGAAGGCTTCGGCGAGGCACCGGCGTTGTCTGCCGGTTGGCGCATCGCCAATGGTCAGCTCGATCTTCTGCCGCTGTTTGACTATCTGGCCGACGAAACGAATCCGGCGCGGGGTGCGGCGGTGTTCTATGCAACCACCGCCGCGGCGTTGACCGAGTGGGTGTGTTCGGTGGTGCCAGCGGGTGCCCGCATCGCGGCCGGCGGCGGCTGTCTGCAGAATCAGGTATTCGCCGGTGAGTTGCGTTCTCGCTTGAGCCAGCGAGGACTGCATCTGATGGAAGCGCGGCGTGTGCCGCCCAGCGACGGCGGGCTGGCCCTCGGGCAGGCGTGGGTCGCCCAGCGTTACCTGCTGGGCGCCGAGGTCGCCTGATTCGCCGGCCGTTCAGCGCGTGACGAAGGCGGGTTTTTGGCCGTAAGCAAGGCGGATGCGCTCGGCGACTTTTTCCGCTTCACTTCGATTGGGATACGGGCCGACCTGCACGCGATAGAGACTGCCACCCGGGATGACGATAATCCCCTCGTTCAACCAGTCGAGTTCCCGCGCCAGATGCGAGCGCAGGCTTTCCGCGTTGTCGGTGTTCGAGAATGCGCCCAGTTGCAGATAGACACCCGACGGCGGTGGGGCTGATGCGCGCGCCGTCGATGGCGGGGTTTCGTTCATCAGGCGAACGGCGAGCGTTTCAATCTCGTCCCGGTTCTCTGCCACCGGCGGCTTGACTGGCATGAAGGCGAGCGTGGTGGTATCACCCGGAATGATCGACTCGACTTCGACCAGCGTGCTGCCATTGTTGATATAACCGAGCCGGTGAGCGGCGGCATAGGAAAGATCCATGATGCGGTCGGCGTGGAACGGGCCACGGTCGGTGACCCGGACGACGACACTCCGGCCGTTTGCCGGGTTGGTGACCCGGGCATACGAAGGAATGGCCATGGTCGGATGGGCGGCCGTCATCGAGAACATGTCGTACGGTTCGCCGATGGAAGTTTTCTGACCGTGAAACTTCTTGCCGTACCAGCTGGCGATGCCGCGTTGCTTGAACGGCCGCAAGCCGGTGTCGGGCACGTAGGACTTGCCGAGTACGTTGTAGGGTTTGTTGGCGAAGCGATGCAGCGGTTCGAGTCGTGGCTGCGCATCGGGGATGTCGTCGAGGTTGTCGGGGATCTCGTCACCCGGACCGTCGTCCTTGTAGTACCCGCCGCCCCGTTTTTGCACGACCGTTGTGGGTTTGCGTACCGGCGTGCCGGGCTTGGCGGTGGCGATTTCGCTTCCGGGTGGGGGCGGTGTCCGCTCGGCAACGTGCGCGACGTTGCCGCCGCAGCCAGCGAGTATCAGCGCCAGGCTGCAGGTGGCAAGTTTCAAGTGCGGCATTGCGTCGATCACCATTGGCCAGCCCCTATTTCTTGACTAGCATCCGGTGCGACTGGATGCTCATGAGGATGCCGAGCCCAAGGAAGAGCGTCACCAGCGCCGTGCCGCCATAACTCATGAACGGCAAAGGCACCCCGACGACGGGCAGGATGCCGCTGACCATGCCCATGTTGACGAAGGCGTAGGTAAAGAAACTGAGCGTGATCGATCCGCCGAGCACGCGGGCGAACAGCGTCGAGGCGTTGGCGGTAATCATCAGTCCGCGCGCAATCAGCAGCAGATAGAGCACGACCAGAATGGTGCAGCCGAGCAGGCCGCGTTCCTCGGAGAAGACGGCGAAAATGAAGTCGGTGTGGCGTTCGGGAATGAATTCGAGGTGGGTCTGCGTGCCTTCCAGCCAGCCCTTGCCGAAGGCGCCACCGGAGCCGATGGCGATCGTCGACTGGATGATGTGATAGCCCGAGCCGAGTGGATCGGTCGCCGGGTCGATCAGCGTCAGGATGCGCTTGCGCTGGTAGTCGTGCAGCATGGTCCACACGAACGGTGCGGCGCTCGCGCCGGCGATGAGCATGCCGATGATGACTTTCCACGGCAGGCCGGCGAAGAAAATGACGTAAAACCCGGCGGCCCCGACCAGAATGGCGGTGCCGAGATCGGGCTGCTTGGCGATCAGCCCGAAGGGCACGATCAGCAACAATCCGGCGATGACATAGTGGCGTAGTTTCAACATCGCCTCGTGCTTCTGGAAGTACCAGGCCAGCATCAGCGGCATGGCGATTTTCAGGATTTCGGAGGGCTGGATGCGCATGAAGCCGAGTGACAGCCAGCGTCGGGCACCGTTGACCTTGATGCCGATGAGGAACACGAGCACCAGCAGAATGACGCCGACGACATAGAGCGGGACGGCGAAACGCATCAGCTTTTGTGGCGGAAACTGCGCCACGCCCCACATGACGACGAGGCCGACGGACATGTTGAGAAGCTGGTTGATGGCCCGGTTATTTGCGTCGTAGGTCGCGCTGAATACGGTGGCCAGGCCGGCCAGCATCAGCAGTGCGGTGATGCCGAGCAGCGGCATGTCGATGTTGGCGACGAGTTGAGTGCGAAAACGGTAGAGCAGGGTTCTCATGGCAAGCTACTCCTCCTCTTCCGCTGACTCGTCTTCTCGGGCCGGCCCCTTCGGGTGTTTGCCGAGCAGATAGTAGTCGAAGACCATGCGCGCAATCGGTGCCGCCGACTGCGCACCGAAACCGCCGTTCTCGACCAGCACGGCCAGCGCAATCTTGGGTTCGTCGACCGGCGCAAAGGCGATGAACAGCGCGTGATCGCGCAATTCCTGCTTGAGTTTCCCGGCCTTGTATTCGCCCCCCTTCAAGCTGAACACCTGAGCCGTTCCCGTCTTGCCGCCGGAGGAGTATTCGGCGCCGGCGAAAGCGCGCGCGCCGGTCCCTTCCTTGTTGACCCCGACCATCGCTTTCTTGATCGTATCGATATTCTGCTGCTTCCAGGGCAGGGCGCGCAGCGGCTTGGGCTCGACCATGGTTTTTTCGCCGGTTTTGGTATCGGTGATGTACTTCACCAGATGCGGGCGATACATGACGCCATTGTTGGCCAGGGTGGCTGTTGCCTGCGCCAGTTGAATCGGTGTGTAGGCGTTATAGCCCTGGCCGATGCCGATCGAGATGGTTTCGCCGGCGAACCATTT
>CAYUYI010000069.1:0-8848 GCA_964448995.1 uncultured Propionivibrio sp.
CTACACCTCGCAGCGAACCGACTACCCGGCGCCACCGGCCTACTATCCGCCGCCGCAAGTGTATTACGCGCCACCACCAGTCCGTATCGTGGCCCCACCCACCGTCTATATCAGCGGTGGCCATTATGATCAAAGACACCATCGCCACCACGGCCACGACCAGCACCGCTGGTAATCCATTCCGGCACACGCCCAGGAGAATCAGCGCCCTTTCGCCGATGTAACGCGCAGCCCGGCCTGTTTTGAGGCAAGCAACTCAGCATCAGCCACACCGCAACCCGGTGTGGCTTTTTTTTGCCGATCAAACCAATCGTTTACCACCATGAATACAAGCGCGAAAAGAAACACAAATTGGTGAAAAACAAATGCATTGACAGGCCAAATTCAGCGGCCTAGCATCCATTTGCAATCATTTATATTCGATTGCGAAAAAAGAAGGACTGTTTTTCGGATCCCGTCTACAACCATTACCCGGAGGGAGGCATCCATCATGACTATCCGATTCCGTTCCATCGCACTGATTCCCGTACTGCTCGGCGCACTGCTTGCACCACCGGCCCTGGCCGACTCGTCGCTCATCACCAAGCCCACCTATTCGTACCAGCGAATTGACTCGTTCGAAGTCAAAGGCCGCCAAGGGGTGACCAGTGACGGGAATTTCTACTACGTCAGCGGCAGCAAGGCGCTCTACAAATACGACAAGAACGGCAAACTCATCCAGAGCAACGAAAACCCGTTTGAGGGATACCCGATTCCCGCCAATCACATCGGCGGAATCGATGTCTTTAACGGCGAGATTTTCGTCAGTGCCGAATATTTCATGGACGGCGTTGGCAAAGATATCCAGATCGCCATTCATGACGCGAACACGCTGAAACTCAAGCGCTCATTCAGTTTCGAGCCTTCCAGCGGCCAGCAAGAAGTTTCTGGCATCTGCGTCGACACCGACAAGCGTACCGTCTGGATGGTGTCATGGGTTGGCGAGGAAAGCGGGCGTTACATCTACGAATACAGCCTCGACACCGGCAAGTATTTGCGCAAGGTCCATTTGCAGGCCGTTCCGCAATGGATTCAAGGCATCCACTATTGGAAGGGCAAGCTGTTCGTGACCGCTGATGACGGCAATGCCGATTTCGACGAACCTGACAACCTTTACCGCGTTGACGTGACCGACAAAACCTTTGCCCACGTGGTCCGTGAAAAGGTCTTCAACGACATCAAGCGCCAAGGCGAAATCGAAGCGGGCGGCGTTGATCCGAAAACGGGGGAGTTTCTCGTCCTGTTCAACCGCGGATCGCGCATTGTCCTCGGCATGGTCAAGGGTTTCTATCCGGGATATGACCGGGAGATTTCCGAGGTTTATCGCTACAAAATGACGCCATTCTCCGCCAAATAAGCACGCCAACCATTTGGTGAGCGCGCACGACGGCCGGACGAGACCGATCGACCGGCCGTCTTTTCACGGATCAGCCGAAGGCGCCTCACTGACAGGTGCCACCGCCGAGCACTTCAAGCCGCGCGACAGTCGCCGGATGCGTGGAAAGATAGCCCCCGGCCCCGCGTCGATTTGCCACACGTTCCGAGTTCGCCGCGCCATCCAGACGCTGCAAAAGATCGGCCAGACAGCGTGGCGAGATGCCATTCTCGGTCAACATCCGCGCCGCAAATGCATCCGCCTCGCGCTCGAACTCCCGCGAATAGCCCGCTTCGAGCAAGGCCGCCGGCGCCGCCGCAACAACACTGCTGACATCGCCGACAAACCATGCCATCAGCACCCCGACGACTGTGCTCTGAATGAGTTGACGCATGCCGTGGCGCGCCTCGACATGTCCGAGCTCATGCGCCAACACCGCCATCAACTCGCTGTCGTTACGCGCCAGCGTCACGAGATCGTCGGTCATAACGAGGGTGCCCGACGGCAAAGCAATGGCGTTTGCCGGAAACCCCTTGGCAGCTCGAAAAACCACGCGATGGGCCAAGGGGCGTTCGACCGGCGACCTCAACCCTGAAAATCGCGCCGAAATTTCCGCCTGCCGCGATGCCGGCAGGCGACTGGGTTGCAACACACGCTCATCGAGACTGGCCAGCGCCTGATCGCTGACCGACGCCAAGACGCTCTCGGGCAAGCCCGCAGCGATTTGCGCCGACAGCACCGGCAGACCCCAGCGATATCCTGCCAGCAGGAACGCCACGCACAGCACCGCCGATAGGAGGATCCACCGCCAATTGAACTGCCAGCGCACGACGAAATGATCCTGAAAACCGGTCGCTTCGAGCAGTGCCTGAAAACCCGCATGGTCACGAACTTCGCAATAAGCGCCATCGGGAAAGGTCACCAGCCGCGGGGCGCGCCCCATCGGTTCGGAGACGCGCAGATCGGTCAGCGCGACGACCCGCACGATGCCTTCGCCATGGACCCGCAGACAGCCATTCTCGTGATCAAGAACGACGGCATGGCGTCGCGTGCTCTGTCCGTCGTAGTAATCCGCGCTCAGACTCACAACGCGATATCGATATCGAACATTTCGGCCGTCTCGTCACCGACCGCCGCGACCGCTCCGCCGTGGCTGGCCAGAAACCCTTCTAGATCACCGGCCGCCACCAGCGTCAGCGTCTGTAGCCGATACTTGAGCAACCGAATCACGGCGAACGGCCGATACAATCCGAGCGTCAGTACGATCCCCAGCAGATTGGTCAGCATGATGCCGAACAGTCGCAGCGCCGAGATCGTACTGACGAAACGGTGCTCGCCGAGGCGGGTATGGTTCCAGACCAGATTCTGCAGTTGCGCTTCAAGAAATGGCCGGACAAAAAAGAACAGGAGGAAAAAGCCGACGGCCATTAACAGCGGCAACATAACCATGGCTTGCGGATCCATTTTTCCGTTCGCCAGCAAAAATTGTCCACCGAAGAATGCCGAAATACCGACGGCCAGCACGGCAACGCCAAGCAGGACAACGCCCAGCAATTTCAGATAGAGCCCATAGAATGACCGCACCGGCACACTGAAGGTAAACGATGTCTGCCCGAACGCGGCATGGTTGTGTTGAAAGCGCTTGATCCGTTGATGACAGAACGGCGCCAGCAGATAGAACGTCAACAGGCTTGCGAGCGGCAATAACAGAAAGACGACGTACGATTGCTTGAGCGATCCGTTGAAGCGGAAGCGGAGGCCGCGGTAACTGCTGTTATGCAGCCTGAATTGCAGCGACTTGAGCAGCAGCCGCGGCAGCAAGGCGATCAACAACAGTGCAACAAACAGCCCCAAAATAGGATTGAACGCCCCCGCCAGGTTGTAAGCCGCAAACATTGCCAGCGCAATCAGCCGTCCCTTGAGAATCGCCACCGGACTGCCGTGGTAGTCGAAGCTCGCGCCCGCCAATTGGGTATTGCGATAGAAGTACTGCAGGCGGCGCACCTTGGCCCACGCCGAATAGACCCCCAAGGTAATGATCGTCAGGAGCAGATTGACGATCCAGATGCCGAAGTACTCACTGCCTTTTCCGGTGAAGGTCAGCCGATGCGCTACGTCCGTGAGCGTGCCCGACCCCTGCGAAAACTCGGGTGCGGGTGCAGTCGCCCCTGATCCTGTCGTGCCAGCGTCCGTTTGCGACATGCGTTTCCCCGATGTTAGCGATTGACCCAATCGATAATCGGCTGCCACTGTTCCAGATCGCGCGCCGCACGGGACGGGGTCAGGTCGAAGAGCGTCATGCCGTTGGCCGCCACCTGCACATAGAGCTGCGTATCGCGCAGGTAGGCCAACACCGGCAGGTCGTAATAGGACAGGAAGCGCTCGAGTTCGCCGGCCGCCCGCGTCCGCGCGTCGACACGCATGCCGACCACCGCGACGCTGGTTTTCTCCTTGCGCACATCCTTTTCCTCAAGCAGGGTTTCCAGAAATTGCCGCGTCGCCAGAATGTCGAACAACGACGGCTGAACCGGAACGATCACGCGCCGCACCTGCTTGAGCGCCCGCTCCAGATTTTTCCCGCGCAGTCCGGCCGGCGTATCCAGCACGGCGTGCGTCGTTTCCTTCGGCGGTCGTGCCGGTTGATCCTTTTCCAGATCCCACCCCTGAATCGGCGGCAACACATTCGGGCGAATCGCCAGCCAGTCACGCGACGAGTGCTGGCGATCGATATCGCCAAGCATCACGCGATGGCCATTGCGGGCGAAATAGCCGGCCAGGTTGGTGGCCAGCGTCGACTTGCCCGCCCCGCCCTTGGGGTTGGCGATCAGAAAAGATTTCATGCGTGTCGTCCGGGCGTGTGGCGATTACGGCAGGAAAATCGTCGAACCCGTCGTCTTGCGTGCTTCAAGATCGCAATGCGCGCTGGCGGCATCGGCCAGCGCATAGGTCTGATTGACCTCGATCCTGACCTTGCCGCGCTGGACAACATCGAACAACTCATCGCCGAGTGCAAGCAGCTCTTCGCGTTTCGTCGTGTAATCGGCCAGTTTCGGCCGCGTCAGGAACAGCGAGCCTTTCTGCGTGAGCAGCAACGGATCGAACGGCGGCACGGCACCCGACGCATTGCCGAACGTCACCATCATGCCGCGCGGACGCAGACAATCGAGCGAGGCCATGAACGTATCCTTGCCGACACCATCGTAGACCACCGCCACGCCTTCACCGCCAGTCACTGCTCGCACCCGCTGCACAATATCTTCGCGGGTATAGAAAATCACATGATCGCAACCGTGCTGCCTGGCCAATTCGGCCTTGGCTTCCGTGGATACGGTGCCGATCACGGTGGCGCCCAATGCCTTCGCCCATTGGCAGGCAATCAGCCCAACGCCCCCGGCCACCGCATGAATCAGCACGGTATCGCCGGGCTGCACGCAGTAGGTTCGGCGCAGCAAGTAGGCACTGGTCAGTCCTTGCAGCATCATCGCCGCACCGGTACGGCAATCGATCGTCTGCGGCAGCTTGAGCAGACGATGCGCCGGCAAGCAGCGCACCTGACTGTAAGCCCCCACGGGCCCACCGGCGTAGGCTACGCGGTCGCCGGGCCGAACGTCATTCACGCCCTCTCCCACCGCCTCGACCACGCCGGCCCCTTCGAGGCCGATCCCCGACGGTAGCGGCATTGGATACAGCCCCGTGCGGTGGTAGGTATCGATGAAATTGAGGCCGACCGCTTCGTGCCGCACACGGGCTTCACCGGGGGCCGGATCACCCACGGCAACCTCTTCCCAACGCAAAACCTCGGGTCCGCCGGTCTGATGAAAACGAATGGCAAAAGGCATGACAATCTCCTGAGTCAATATCGCTGCTGCGCCGGGACACCTTTGGCAGCAATCCCGTCGGAAAAATTGCAAGCCTAGTCGCTACGCCGCTTTCCGGCAAGTCTGCCCTTGACACCGGCGCTTGGCGGCGGCATCGGCGCAACGACAGACCGTTGTCGTCTACACCCAACACTTTTTTTGCCTTCGGCTCTCGATTACCATGCCCATTGCCATGATTCTCCCCAATCACCGGAACCGTTCGTGAGACGCTACCCCCGCTCTTTCATTCACCTGATCGCCTATGGTTACGCGTTGGTCGTCTTGCCGTTCCTGTTCGTCACCGGATACACCTTCCTCACACTGCAAACGCTCGATGGCCGTTACCAGGTCGCCATCCGGGATTTCTCCGAAAACACCCGCCTGACGCTGAAAGTCGCCGAGGATCTGACCGACATGGAACGAAGCCTGCGGCGCTACGAAATCCTCAAAAACGAGGATTCCCTCAACGACTACGCGCAAACCCGGTCGCAGTGGCGGACGGACATCGCGTCGTTTGCGCGCCTGTCCGCCATCCCGGAGCACATCGGCCAGGATCTGCAGGCGATGATCCTTGCGGAGAATGCCGCGTATGCGCGTCTCGCCGGCGCGCAGGACGCCTCTGCCTTGCGAGTGGCCATCGACGACATCAAAATCCGCTTGCAGAAAGTGCGGGACGAAGTCCGCGAACGCCTTGTCCAGGAGCAGGCAACCTTCAAGAAGGAAGCCGACGTGCTTCGGCAGCGGCTGGTCCTGGCGATGGGCGTTGCCATTCTGACGGCCGTCGGATTCATCGGCGCGGGATGGCGCTACATTTCCCGATTGATCGGCAGTTTCGAGAAGGCCGTCTTGCGCCTGGGCCAGGGCGACCTCCAGAACCCCATCGATCTTCGCGGCCCGAGCGACATGCGATGGCTCGGAAGATGGCTGGAATGGTTGCGGCGCCGCCTGCAAACGCTGGAGGAAACCCGGATTCAGGGCTTGCGCCACGTCTCCCACGAGTTGAAGACCCCGCTGTCGGCCATCCGCGAGGGCACCAATCTGCTCGAAGAAGAGGTCGCCGGACCGCTCACGCAGGAACAGACCAAGATCGTGCAGATTCTGCAGGGCAATTCACGACGCCTGCAGAACCTGATCGAGGGCCTGCTCCGGCTCCAGCAGGCGGAACACGCTGCCGAGCGGATCGGTTTCGAGCGCTTGCGCCTCGACCAACTGATCGAGCAGGTCGTCGACACCTATCGCCTGATCGCCGCCGAGCAACACGTGCTATTCGATGTAAAACTATCGCCGACCGAAGTCGTGGCGGGACGCGAAGAACTGATGACCATCATCAACAACCTGCTCTCGAACGCCGTTAAATTCTCACCGGACGGCGGCACGATCATTGTCCAGTTGACGCGCCGGGATGACCAGATCCAGCTGGACGTGATCGACAACGGCCCCGGGATCGCCGTGCCGGACCGGGCGCATATCTTCGAACCCTTCTATCGCAGTTCGACATCGCGGCCCATCGCCGGCGTCGGCCTCGGATTGGCAATCGCCCGTGAGTTCGTCCTGGCCCATCAGGGCGAACTGCGTCTGCTCGATTCGCCAGGCGGTGGCGCGCATTTCCGGGTAACGCTTCCGCAGAACGCGCCGTTTGCCAGAACGCAAAGAACTCCTTAAGGTCCCGGACCATGACAGCTCTCCGATCTCATGCTCGCACCTTTGCGAGAAGACACGCCTGGCGGAATACCGTGCCCCTGTTGATGGCGCTGCTGCTGACCGCCTGCGCCACGCCGCCAACAGCGCCCACCGAACCCGAGCCACAGACCATCAGGACTCGCGCCCCATCCGATGCCAAACGCATCGAAGAGCTGGAACGACAGGTCGCCGAACTTCAACGGCAGCTCAACGACCGGCGGCGGCAGTCGCTTGAGGAAAAGCGGCGACTCGAACGCGAATTGAAGGACACGCAGGACCGCCTCGACGAATCGCAGAAAAAACTCGAAGCGATCCTGGCCATCGATCGCGAGCTGCGCCGGGGCAACAAGGGTTCCGAATGAGCAAAGCCCGTCTACTGGTGGTCGACGACGACCTCGACCTCCTGCACCTGATCGACATGCGGCTTTCGGCCGCTGGCTATGAGGTCATTCAAGCCACGTCGGGCGAATCGGCACTCGAGCTTTTTCGCGCGCATCGCCCCCGGCTCGTCATCACCGATTTGCGCATGGGCGCGATGGACGGACTGACGCTGTTTGGGCATTTGCAGGCCGAGGCGCCGACGGTTCCGGTCATTATCCTCACCGCACACGGCTCGATTGCCGATGCTGTCACGGCAGGCCAGCAAGGCGTATTCAGTTTTCTGACCAAGCCGTTCGACGGGCAGGAATTGCTCCGGCGGGTGCGGGACGCACTCCGTCTGTCGCCGGCGCTCGACCCGGCGCACGCGTCGGCGCGATGGCGACGGACGTTGCTGACGGCCAACGTGCGCATGGAAGACCTGTTGCGCCAAGCCTTGCACATCAGCGAAGAAGACCGCTGCGCCCTGATCATCGGCCCGAACGGATCGGGAAAAGCGACGCTGATTCATGCCATGCACCAGGCCGGAAGACGCGCATCGGCGCCGCTCGTGACCCTGTCCGCCACCGATCTGCCTGCGTCCGAACTCGAAGGCGCGCTACTGCCCGCGGGAGAACAAAGCGTGTTCCAGCAGGCGAACGGCGGCGTGCTGCACATTCGCGACATCGGCGCACTCTCCTCGCTTGCCCAGTCGCGCCTCTTCTCAGTGCTGCTTGCCCAGACCCGCGCTGCCGACCCGCTGAACCGCCTGGAGAGCCGTTCGGACAATTGCCCACCGGCGATCGACGTACAGATCCTGGCCTCGAGTTCGCAGCCGCTGGATACCGCGGTTGCCGAAGGCGCGTTCCGGAGCGATCTGTTCTATGTCCTGAGTGCGGCGACCCTGGCGATCCCGCCCCTCGCGGAGCGGCCCGAAGACATTCCAATGCTGGCGGCACATTTCCTCGGCGCCATCTCGCCCGAAAAGCGCGTGACCTTGGCGCCGGATGCGCATTTCGCGCTGCTCAAGGCCCGCTGGCCGGGCAATGTCCGGCAACTCAGAAACGTGCTCGAGCAAGCGGTCGCCTTGTCGCTCACGCCCACCATCCCCGAAGCCATCATCACCCGCATCATTCGCGAACATGACGAATCAAACCTGCCCGCCATCGACGAAGCCCGCCGCGAATTCGAACGGGATTATCTGATCCGTCTCCTGCAGACCACCGTGGGCAATGTCGCGCACGCCGCCCGGGTCGCACGCCGCAACCGGACCGAGTTTTACAAGCTGCTGGCAAGGCACGGTCTGAACCCGGCGAGTTTCAAGCAGAAGCCGCGCTAGCCCTCCTTCACACAGCCTTCCCGCCGGCATCGTCGACTCAGGCTGTCGTGCCGTTGAGACAGTTGAGCCAGGCCAAAGCAAGGTCCAGGATTCGGGTAACCCACGAGTCCTGTCGGTGCATCAAGCACCGATCCTGCCCAAGGAGGAGATCCATGCTTTCCGGACGATCGATGCCACCTCTCGTACATCCCGCCCATGCGG
>CAYUYI010000070.1:0-8821 GCA_964448995.1 uncultured Propionivibrio sp.
ACCGTTTGGGCAATAGCGATACTGGTTTAATCAACCTACCCGCCCCGCGCGACAACTCGGTCCAAAAAATAAGGCCGGTTTCCGTTTAAACGGAAACCGGCCTTGATGACTCAGGCTTGCAGAAATCGCGTTACGAGGTACTCGCCGTGGCGTGCCACAGGCGGAGCTTCTCCAGCACCAGTTGCTCGGTTTCGTGCAACACCAGACGCGCCCCGTAATACTCGTCCTCCTTGGCGTAGCTACGCATCGTCACGACGGTCGGGATGCCGGCCGCAACGCTGGCCTCCAGACCTTGCGTCGTGTTCTCCACGGCCAGGCAATCACGTGGCGGGAGATTGAGCAGTTCCAGCACTTTCTTGTACGCATCGGGCGCCGGCTTCGGCACCTTGACGATGTCGCTGGAAACGATGGCGTCGAACCACGAATCGGCGTTCGGGCCAAGATTGGCGCGCAACAACCCGACGATGTTGTCCAGGCGGGAGTTCGACGCAATGGCCAAGCGAACGCCCTCCGTCCGTGCGTCGCAGATCAGGCTCCCGATATCCGCCCGCAGAGGAATCGCGCCGGCGGCCAACAAGCGCTGATAGTTGCGCGTTTTGAGCTCATAGAGACGCTGAATGAATTCCTCGAAATCCGGACGGGCGAAGGTCGACGGATCGAAGTGCTCCGCATAAAAACGCACCCGCTCGATTCCGCTGCCCTTGACGAGCAACGTACCGTAAAACGATTCGCCCCAGTGCCAGGGCAAGCCCATTTCGGCGAACGCGGCATTGAACGCCGGACGATGACCATCACGCTCGGTATTGGCCAAGGTTCCGTCAACGCAAAAAATGATTGCTCGCAAAGCCATTCAAGTTTCTCCCTCAAGAATGTGGCGGCAGGATGCTTCCTGCCGCCGGCACCGCTTTACGGATTGCACCGCAACGATGCGTTCAGCGCCTGGAGCGCCTTCGATCCCGGACAGAGATCCGCATCGCCCAGCTTGTTGAGCGGCTTCTCCACGGTATTGAGGTAACGATGCAGGTCTTCAGCGTTGCTGTCAACATAGATGAGACCGGTGACAATCTCGCCAATGGCTTGCCGTTCCTGCAGGTAGTTCATCGCACCAACGCGATCCGAAGGGTCGTAGTCCGCATGCAGTTTGCGCAGATGCAACACCGAGCCGTCGTGCTGAACGATGCGACGCAGCTCACCCGGCGCGTAACTGGCGGTGATCTTGTCGCGCGGCAGGATGACGTCCACCCGGTTGATCGCTTCGTTGTGCTCGCGCACATAGTCGTAGCTCTTGGTCGACCCCTGATGGTTGTTGAAGGTTACGCAGGGGCTGATGACGTCGATCAATGCCGGTCCGCGATGGCGCATCGCTCCCTTGATCAGCGGCACCAGTTGCTCCTTGTCGCCGGAGAAACTGCGTCCGACATACGTCGCGCCCAGTTGCAGCGCCAGCGTCACGAGGTCGATCGGCGTATCGTTGTTGATGACGCCACGCTTGCTCTTCGAACCTTTGTCGGCTGTCGCCGAGAACTGGCCCTTGGTCAGTCCATACACACCATTGTTGGCGACGATGTAGGTCATGTTGACGCCACGACGCATGGCGTGCGCGAACTGGCCAATACCGATCGACGCCGAGTCACCGTCACCTGAAATGCCCAGATAGAGGAGATCGCGGTTAGCGACGGCGGCACCGGAGAGCACCGAGGGCATCCGTCCATGAACGGTATTGAAGCCGTGCGAATTGCCGAGGAAGTAGTCTGGCGTCTTCGACGAGCAACCGATGCCGGAAAGCTTGGCGACACGATGCGGTTCGATGTCGAGATCGAAACACGCCTGCACGATCGACGCACTGATCGAGTCGTGGCCGCAGCCGGCACAGAGCGTTGAGATGGCCCCCTCGTAGTCACGTTTGGTGTAACCAACCGCGTTCTTCGGTGTATCGGGGCGCAGGAGTTTGGGTTTGGCGAGATAAGTCATGAGGCCACCTGTTTGCGGAGCGGAGTCACATTGTCTTGCTTGACGGCATTGGCAATCCTGCCGGCGATAAAGCCTGCGGTAATCGGCGTACCGTCGTAGTGCAACACGCGGATCAGACGCTTCGGATCAATTTCGCATTCGTTGATCAGCAGCATGCGGAGCTGACCGCTTTCATTTTGCTCGACGACAAACACCTGGTCGTGGTCGTTGATGAAATCGACCACATCATCGGCAAACGGGAAGCCACGCACCCGCATGATGTCGACATGGATGTGCTGCTCTTTGAGCAGGGCAAAGGCTTCGGCCATTGCCGGGCTCGTCGAGCCATAGTAGATCGCACCGAAACGCGTCGGCAGCGTCGACTTCTGGACAATCGGCGCCGGCACCAGCTTTGCCGCCGTCGCCAGCTTGCGGCGCAGACGCTCCATGTTGTAGATGTAATCCGTACCGGTTTCGCTGTACTTGGCGTAGGCGTTGCGCGTCGTACCACGACTGAAGAACGCGCCCTTGGTCGGGTGAGTCCCGGGAATGGTGCGGTAGGGAATACCGTCACCATCGACGTCGAGGTAACGGCCGAAATTCTTGCCGGCATCCAGATCGGCCGCTGTCATGACCTTGCCGCGGTCGTAACGACGACTGTCATCCCAGTCGAACGGCTTGCACAGCACTTCGTTCATGCCGATGTCGAGGTCGGACATGACGAATACCGGCGTCTGCAGGCGTTCGGCCAGATCGAAGGCCTGCGCACCAAAGGTGAAGCACTCGTAAGGGTCTTCGGGGAAGAGCAAGACGTGCTTGGTGTCCCCGTGCGAAGCGTAGGCACAGGCCAACAGATCAGACTGCTGTGTCCGCGTCGGCATACCGGTCGACGGACCGCCACGCTGGACGTTGAAGACAACGGCCGGCACTTCCGCGAAATAGGCAAGACCGAAGAATTCCTGCATCAGCGAGATGCCGGGGCCGGACGTCGCGGTAAAGGCGCGTGCGCCGTTCCACGACGCACCGACGACCATACCGATCGATGCCAGTTCGTCCTCGCACTGAACGATCGCATAACGGGCCATGCCGTTGTCCGGATCGGTACGGTATTTGCGGCAGTAACTGCTGAAAGATTCAATCACCGAGGTCGACGGCGTAATCGGATACCAGGCCGCAACGGTTGCGCCGCCATACACTGCGCCAAGGCCGCAAGCGTCGTTGCCGTTGACAAAGATACGGTCGCCGACCATGTCCGAATGCTCGACACGCAAGCCGATCGGGCAGGCAAACGCCGCCTGCGCTTCTTCGTAACCTGTCTTGAGCGCATGCAAATTGGAGGCGATCAACTTATCCTTGCCTCGGTATTGCTGCGTGATCAGACCTTCAACCACCTTGAAATCCATATCCAACAAGGCCGTCAGTGCGCCAACGTACATGATGTTCTTCATCAGCAGACGCTGTCGCGGATCGGCATATTCGCGCGTGCAGATGTCGGTCAGCGGCAAACCAAGCACGACGATGTCGTCGCGGAAACGCGAGCGGGGCAACATCTTGGTGGAATCGTAGAACAGGTAACCGCCCGGCGCGAGTTCGGCGACGTCACGATCCCACGTCTGCGGGTTCATCGCCACCATCATTTCGCAGCCGCCACGGCGCCCCAGCCAGCCCTCGCCGGAAACGCGCACTTCATACCAAGTCGGCATTCCCTGGATGTTCGACGGAAAGATATTGCGCGGAGCCACCGGCACGCCCATACCCATCACGGCACGGGCAAACAACTCGTTGGCCGAGGCCGAACCGGTGCCATTGATGTTGGCGAACTTGATGACAAAATCGTTGGTTTTTTGCAGGGATTGTACGGTACTCATGCTCTTGGAACCTCCATGCCGGCCTGGGCACTATGCAACGTAAACTTCTGCATGTCCCAGGCACTGGTCGGACAACGTTCGGCACACATGCCGCAATGCAGACAGATGTTCTCGTCCTTGACCATCACTCGACCAGTTTTCAGCGGATCGGAAACCAGCAGGGTCTGGTCGGTATTCTGCGCCGGCGCTTTGAGACGCACCCTCAAATCAGCTTCTTCACCATTCGTGGTAAAGGTGATGCATTCGGTCGGACAAATATCGGTACACGCATCACATTCGATACAGACCTTCGGTGTAAACACGGTCTGTACGTCGCAGTTGAGGCAACGCTCGGCTTCGGAGCAACCCATGAACGGGTCGAAGCCGAGTTCAAGTTCGAGCTTGATGTCCTTGAGCGTCTTTTCCAACGATTTGACGGGGACCTTCTTGCGGCTTTCCTCCGACACCTGGTTGTCGTAGCTCCACTCGTGGATGCCCATCTTCTGGCTCACCAGACTGAAGATCGGTGCAGGACGCTCGTCGACACGAAGTCCCTTGCAGAAGAGATCGATCGAAACCGCAGCCTCGTGGCCGTGCGCAACGGCGGTGATGATATTTTTCGGACCGAATGCCGAATCCCCCCCGAAAAACACCTTCGGCAACGTCGACTGGAACGTCTTGGCATCAAGAACCGGCAGTCCTCGCTTGTTGAATTCGAGACCGATATCCTTCTCGATCCAGGGGAAAGCGTTTTCCTGGCCAATGGCGACCAGCACTTCGTCGCATTCGATGAAGACATCGGGCTCGCCCGAGGGCACCAGATTTCTGTTGCCCTGACTGTCATACTCTGCACGCACGACTTCGAAGTTGACCCCCAGAAGCTTGCCGCCTTCGTGCACGAAGGCTTTTGGCACATGCATGTTGATGATCGGAATCTGTTCGTGGATCGCCTCTTCCTTCTCCCACGGCGAAGCTTTCATTTCCTCGAACGAACTGCGCACAACCACCTTGACATCAGCCCCCCCAAGACGGCGTGCCGAGCGGCAGCAATCCATCGCCGTGTTGCCGCCACCCAGCACGATGACGCGCGGAGCCACACTGGTGATATGGCCGAAAGCAACATTGGCCAGCCAATCGATACCAATATGGATATGGGCTGCAGCTTCCTGGCGTCCCGGCAAATCGGCATCGCGTCCGCGCGGCGCGCCCGTGCCGACGAAGATGGCATCCCATTGCGGATCTTCGACCAGCGACTTCAGGCTCTTGACCCAGTGATTGAGACGCAGATTCACACCCAGATCAAGGATGTACTGGCATTCCTCGTCGATGACGCTATCCGGCAGGCGGAACTTCGGAATTTGCGTGCGGACCATGCCGCCCGGCGCCTTACCGGAATCGAAAATTGTGACGTCGTACCCCTGCACGACGAGATCGCGCGCCACGGTCAGCGAAGCCGGACCGGCACCGATACAGGCCACGCGCTTGCCATTTTTCTTCGGAACTTTTGGCATACGATCGGCGATGTCGTCTTTCAGATCGGCAGCCACCCGCTTCAAGCGACAGATGGCCACCGGATCCTTGTCGATACGTCCACGACGGCATGCGGGCTCGCAGGGGCGGTCGCACACACGGCCAAGGATCCCGGGAAAGACATTCGACCGCCAATTGATCATGTAGGCTTCGGAATAGCGGCCCCCGGCAATCAGCCGGATGTATTCCGGTACGGGAGTATGGGCCGGACACGCCCATTGGCAATCCACTACCTTGTGGTAATAGTCGTGCCCGCCTGTATTCGTCGGTTTCACGTGTTTTATGACTCCAATTTTGATTCAGCAAAATTCCGGCGACGCAGCGCCGAGCCATTGATTCACAACAAAAAAACGCTGGTCAAACTCCGGAAAGCGACCAAGCCGCTCAAGTCCAGCTACTTTAGACACCCGCCTCGACCGGGGTTCCCGTCAAACGGGCAACCCCATCGCGCGCGGATGGCGCCCGGAAACTGCAAATCTTCATTCACTGTAGACCACAGATCAGCCCTTGGCATCTCGCGATTACCGCGTTTTCACGAGCGGGAACCAACACGATGCAAACACCGGCTGACACAAGTAAAACTTTCGCAAAAGCAAAAACCAAGGCCCCCGCGTGGGGTGGTGCACAGTATCGTCAAAAGAACACCAAAGATAAACACGAGTTGCCTATCATAAAAAGATATAAAATGTATCTTCTATGAAAACGGATTTTCTCCGGGCGTTTTTGATGACGGTCGATACCGGCTCGATGGCTGAAGCATCGAGGCGGCTGAATATCACCGCAGCCGCAGTCGCCCAGCAAATCAAGAGTCTGGAAGGCGAAATCGGGGTGGCGTTGGTGACGCGGGTCGGCAAGACCGTGCGCCCGACCGAAGCGGGCCATCGCATCATCGATCGCGCGCGGACATTGATTCAAGACTCGGCCAATCTCAAAGCACTGGCCAATCTGGGTGAAGTCAGCGGTGAGTTGAGGCTCGGCTCGATCAATACCGCCGTCGAATCGCTCGTTCCGGAAGTCGTTGCCCAACTGGTCGGCATCTATCCCGACCTGAAATTCCACATCAAACCGGCCCTGTCGTCCGAACTCTTCAACGAGGTTCAAAGTGGCGAGATCGATGCCGCCGTGTGCCTGCATCCCATGTTTGCCCTGCCCAAAACACTAATGTGGCGGCAATTACGCGAAGAGAAACTGATTGCGCTGGCTCCGCTGGAACTTGCCGGACGCGATCCCCATGAACTGCTGCGAACCATGCCTTTCATCCGTTTCGACCGAAAACAGTGGGGAGGACAACAGGTCGACAACTATCTCCGGATTACCAATATCGCGCCACGGGAGCGCATCGAGTTGAGCCATCTGACCGCAATTGCCACGCTCGTCGGGCGAGGCGTCGGGGTCGCGCTGGTTCCCGATACCGTCATGCCGACGACGATCACCGCCCGCATTGTCCGTCTGCAACTCCCGGTCGCCACGCGACCGCGCCAGTTGGGGATCCTCTGGCAACGATCATCGATCCACGGGAAACTGATCAATCTGTTCGTCAATCAAGCGACGATTCTTTGCCAGTCGAGCGATATCGACTAAATTCAGGGTCAGCGCCGGGGACGATAGATTTCCCGCCCCGCCTCCCGGATGTCACGACGAAGCGCACGGCGCTCTTCGGGTGAAAGCCGCTGCATGCGGTCACTTTCCTGATTGCGCTGAGCATGGGGACGTTGCGACTCGCGTGGCGTCGACGACGCGCCGGCAGGGCCGGCTTGGTTGCCCGTCTCGCCACCATTTCGCCCGGAAAAAGGACCGGCAAGCGCCGGGGACGCTGAACAGAGCAGCGACACTACCGCGACGATTCCGCAGACCATGTTTTTCAACGACACTCCCACCGCCACGCGCTCCGTCTGTTTAGGCCATGTCCCGAAACCCCTTGGTCAGAGCTGCGTACAACAACACCACGGACTCGATCAACGGGAGCCATCATTGTGCACCGGTTACGGTTTTACGCAAATCGGCGCAGTGCTGTCCAAAACTGGATTAATCCGCGCAAACCCAGCATTCGAGCCACTTAACGCAACATCCGGCAAGTTGTAAGAAATTGTATCCACCGCCGGATGGCGAGACGGACCGGCAGGAATTTGCGTTCAAATGACGTCGGAACCATTACAGGGGACCGTACCCCGTAAGCGGGCTAGCGTTACGGCTTACCGACCGGCCACCACGTGGAGGCGAGGCGATGCAGCGGTCAGATCCTCATCAAGTTCCCGAGCAAACAGAAGACAGCCGAACGCCATTCCAATCATATCGGCCACGCCGCCCATGGTCATGTTCATACGAATGTAATCACGATCGAGCGCTTCGAGATAGGCTAGATGATCACCACCACTGGCGATCAGCCGCTCAAGACGCCGGCCATCCTTTCGGAGTCGATGCAAACCAAGTGGACCGGCGCGATGCAACGTCGTGGTGTCCTCAACGCATTGCATCAGACGGGCCATGACGACGAAACTCGCGATTTCACTGTCGCCATAACGCGCCATCGCGGTACGAAACGCCGGCAACGCGACGTCAAACAGCGACGGCATGCCGAGTGCCGTTTCACCGACAATCCCTTGCGTCTGATACTGCTCCCGGACACGCTGCCCGTTACTAGCCACAATGGGCGCAGACCGGAAGAAGCGAACAGCCAACTGCGCCAGCGCATCGCGAATCTGGGTGTCGTTGTCGGAATTCGCATGCCAGCGCGCGATCAGCAACATTCCCGACAGAAAGATGAAACCCTTGTGCGTGTTTGTACCGAGCTCGCAATACAGTCGTTGCTCGGCGACGATACCAAGTTGTTTCTGACATTCGAACGGCTCACCGGCAATCAGCGACCGGACTGTTTCCTGCAGAAACTCGGCAACGATCGCGATCGAAGCCTCCATGAGCGCCAATGTCAGATCATGGTGCGACCCGCAATTTCGACGGTCGACCAGACCCGGTTTCGGCGTCATATGGAGTTCGCGGCGTGCCCCTTGGATCAGGCAGGAAGCCAGCGATTCAAGCGTTGAAATTCGCGAGGAGTTCATAGGTTCGAGCAACGACTTCATCGTGAGCATGGCGTTTCAGACGCATGCAATCAACGGCCGGTTGATCGCACAGCAAACAGGTACGCGCCGGATACCCCAGTTCACGCCGACCGATTTGTTCGCCGGATGCCAGATACACATCGAGATCGACCAAGCGCCCGGCCGGATGAGACGCTTCAAGAGCGACGGCGATACGCTTGACCGCGACGGGGTCGCGCCCGGTCGCGACAATTGCGAAGTGTCCGAGCGCATCCTGCGACACGGCCAAGGGCACGAACGGTGGGCAGGTCGCCTGGATTTCCCGTAACGCCCATGAAAAAAGCGCCCCCGAGCCGCGCGGTGCTTTTTCCGCGCCCGGCACGTTAAGCGAGAGGAAAACGACGGCGCGATGGCCGTCGCCCAACGCCTGGACCAGCGCCACCTGGCGTTGATCCC
>CAYUYI010000071.1:0-8796 GCA_964448995.1 uncultured Propionivibrio sp.
ATCGAAGTGATCGGTCGCGACGGGGATCCGCCCGAGTACGAACATGACCAATCCTCCTAGCGTGTTGAACGCGTTCTCGTGTTCACCTGGCAAATCATCGTCGATCTCTGCAACTTGCTTCAAGCGCTCGATGGGCAGACCGCCGTCGATCAACCAAGAGCCATCCTCGCGCATGACGATATCTCGTTCATCGGTTGAATCGGAAGTCGGCAACTCGCCAACGATGGAAGTCAGGACATCGGTAAGGGTCACCAACCCTTGCAATTCGCCATACTCATCAACGATCAGGGCACATTGTTGCCGCGACTTGCGGAAACTCTCCAGCAAGTGCGTCGTAGACACGCCTTCCGGTACATACAGCGGTGGCCGCAGATGATGCTCGACATCGAGATTCTCACCAGCCAGTGCAGCGCGCAACAGATCAGCCGTCCGAAGAATGCCCACAACATGATCGAGACCGTCCCGACAAACCACGATACGCGTGTAGGGCGACTCCGCAAGACGCGCCCGCATAACACGCTCCGAATCATCCAGGTCGAGCACGTAAATATCGTTA
Source organism: uncultured Propionivibrio sp. (assembly GCA_964448995.1). Classification (GTDB taxonomy): domain Bacteria; phylum Pseudomonadota; class Gammaproteobacteria; order Burkholderiales; family Rhodocyclaceae; genus Propionivibrio. The sequence goes on from CAYUYI010000071.1 coordinate 557, forward strand.
CGATGCGTCATGATCGCGCCGATACGCTGTTCATCAAGGCGTAGCACGTTGGAAACGATCGCCTGCTCGCTCTCGTGAAAAACCCCCGCTTCGGCGCCTTGCCCCATCAGAACGTTAATCTCGTCGTCGGTGACGGGCGGCTCATCGCGGCTACGCGCCCCCATCAGGCGTAATACCAAGCTCGATGACGAAGACAGCAGGAGTACCAGAGGACGCGTTGCCCGCGCCAACAGATTCATTGGCGCTGCCACAAGTGCAGCAATAGCCTCAGGTGCCAGCAAGCCCAAACGCTTTGGCACCAACTCACCGATCACGACCGAAAAATAGGTCAGTCCGATCACCACGACAGTCATTGCCAATCCGCGCGCATACGGCGCAAGCAACGGAAAACTTTCTAACCAACGGGATAGCGGATCAGCCAATGCACCCTCGCCAATCGCGCCACTGAGAATGCCAACCGTTGTAATACCGACCTGAACGGCAGAGAGAAAAGCCGACGGCTCATTGTTCAGATCCAGAGCGTGCTGCGCACCGGGACTCCCTTCGTCAGCCAGTTTCTGCAGGCGTACTTTGCGCGAGGAAACCACGGCTATTTCCGACATGGCCAAAATGCCGTTCAGCAAAACCAGAAAAACCAGGAGGATAATCTCCATGCGAACAATCGACTCGTCAGGGCAGAGGGATGATTATATGTGATCGTGCTTAGCGCGGGAAATGCATCCATCCCGCCTTTTCCGCCGCAAAATCACCGTAGAAAATCTGCGAATCATGCCATTGCATCAACAGCCACGATGGCTTTGGCCTGATTAAAGTCTTCAGCATAACCAGTCGCGTACAGACAGCACGCCAACTGGTTGGCCAACGGAGCCGGAATGGCATGAACCCCCGACAGGATAGCGCGCATCCAGTCAACCGTCGAACGCACATCACAATCTTCAGGTAGATGGGGCAGCGATTTCAAGCTGTCGTGCTCAGCTTCAAAGAGCAAATCGACGGCACCATCGTGCAGATACTCGATACGCGGCCGCCGCTTCGGATTGGCGACCGGTTCCCCTTCCGTGGCACGCAGCAATAGTGCTGAAACACCGAGTTTGGCCAGAAGTTCACGCATCATTTCGAGGTATTCAGGGTGGGTCGCCGCAGCCAGAACAAGCCCTCGCCCAGCGAATGGATCGATCATTTTAACCAGGCTGTGGGCGCTGTTCCGCAAGCCCAAGCGGCCCCGAAGTGAAAGCAGTTGAGCCAGCCCAGGCGAGATGACCGATGATGGCACAAATGTCAGTTGGCCATCCTTCAACTGCTGGTTGGCCTGAACTCGACTCGTCACCGGCAGAATGCCGAATTCACGCAGAATCTGCGCCGAAGTCACGCGACCGTAACCCTCGATCGGTCCATGAACGAGAACCGGAATACCAAACCGTTGGAGCAGCATGGCCATCAATGGCGTGAGGTTTGCCCCTTTCCGCGCGCCGTTGTAGCTGGGTATCACAACAGGTCGGATCCGATCACGCGGACAATCCAGCGCATAAAGACGCTCATTGACCGCAGCCATGAAGCCAGCCATTTCCTCAATGGCTTCGCCTTTCATACGCAACGCGATCATGATTGCCCCAAGTTCGACATCGGAAACGCCTCCGTCGAGCATCGCCCCATACAATTGCTGAGCTTCGGCGAATTCCAGGTCGCGCGCACCTTCCTTCCCTCGCCCGATCTCCCGGATGAAATGCGCAAAATTCATATTCACTCCGTTCATCTAGCCACGCTGACAACACCCGCGTTGCCGCATCATGACTTCGCAAAAACGACAGCAACAGACGTGCCATGTATTACAAATCAACAACCTACAGCAAACACCAGGAACCAAACGATAGAACATGCGCCACTCTGGTGCGATGACATCGACAAGCGCGCCATCCATAGCCGATGGATCCCCTTTTCGGGGCATCGTCAATAGATGGGTCACCGGCCTCGAAACTTACCAGAACGACAGCGAAGGAACTATTTGATGCGCTGCAATTTGGGACGGGGAGACACTGGGGGCGTCGGATCACGATCATCCGACTCTTCAGCTTGATGGCTGGCATCAGGCGAGGTGGAAGTGGATTTTGCATCGGCCTCAAAGGCCATGCCGACACCATTCTCGCGGGCGTAGATTGCAGCCACGTTATCCATCGGCACGTACAATTCGCGGGCAACGCCGCCGAATCGGGCCTGGAAGGTAATTTCCTCATTACCGATATGCAGATGGCCCGTTGCTTCAAGACCGATATTCAGCGTGATTTGCCCATCACGCACGAACTCTCGCGGCACACGGGCTCGCTCATCAGGAAAGACCGAGACATACGGGGTATACCCGTTGTCACAGCACCATTCGTGAATGGCACGCAGCAGATAAGGTTTGGTCGATGGAAGATTCGTAGACATACTGAAACGGGGAAGCGACAACGTTCCGGGGACGCCCACACCAACGGCAGGACATCCCCGCGTCAATCAACGGCGCATGGCCTTTTCGGACGGGGTCAGGGCGTCAATATAACCCTGACGGCTAAAAATCCGCTCGGCGTATTTCATCAACGGTGCCGCCGACTTCGGCAGTTCGATGCCATAGTGATCCAGACGCCAGAGCAACGGCGCAATGGCCACGTCAAGCATCGAAAACTCCTCGCCCAGCATGTGCTTCTGTTTAACGAAGATCGGTGCCATTTCGGTTAGACGTTCACGAATCACCTGGCGTGCCTTGTCAGCGGTTTTGAGATTCTTCTCCAGCGGCTCGATGTGAGCAAAAACCTCGCGCTCCATCGTGATCAATAGCTGGCGCGCACGGGCACGCATGATCGGATCCGGCGGCATGAGCTGCGGATGCGGGAAGCGCTCATCAATGTATTCGTTGATGATGTTTGGCTCATAAAGGATCAGGTCACGTTCGACCAGTACCGGCACCTTGCCGTACGGATTAATGACAGCGATATCCTCGGGTTTGGCGAAGAGATCGACGTCGATCACCTGAAAATCCATGCCCTTCTCGTAGAGGACGATCCGGCAACGTTGACTGAATGGGCAGGTGGTGCCCGAATATAGGTTCATCATGGTCAATACCCCGAAAAAACGAACCGGCACCGTCAGAAAAACAGGGGTTTACGCCTGTGCCGACGATGCCGAGACCTGAAAACAGGTGCCTTGGAGACCGCTTCAAAAGTACTGCGACACATCTGTCGGGTACAAAACCCGGCACGCTAGCATTTCAAACGGTCTCTTACAGACGTAATGATACCCGATCTACCTGATATCCTTCCAGAACTCCTTTTTCAGCGCGTAGGAAACGCCAAAGAGCACGATCAAAAACACGAGAACACCTAGACCAATCTGACGCCGGAACCCCGCCCCCGGCTCACCTGCCCAGACGAGAAAACCGACCAGATCAGCAACGTGCTTGTCGTACTCAGCCGAGGACAAGGTTCCAGCCACGACCGGCTTCAGCTTGTTCGTCGAATGATCAAGCTCCGATTGCCCTTGGAGTTCCCAAAGCACATGCGGCATTCCGACATTGGCAAAAAGCGTATTGTTCCAGCCTGTCGGACGCTGCTCGTCACGGTAAAACGAGCGCAGGTAGGTATAGAGCCAGTCGGCACCGCTGCCATCGGACGAGGCACGTGCCCGCGCAACCAACGAGAGGTCCGGCGGCGCCGCGCCGAACCACTGCTTCTGTTCGGCCGTTCGTGCCGCTACACGCATCGGTTCACCGATCTTGTCAGCGGTAAACATCAGGTTGTCCTGTACCTGCTGCTCGGTCAGCCCCAGATCTGTCAGACGCTTGTAACGAACGAAACTCATGCCGTGGCAGTTCAGGCAATAGTTTACGAACAGACGCGCCCCGTTTTGCAATGCCGCCTGATCCCCCTGAACATCTGGCGCGCGGTCAAGAGGAACCGCCCCCCCCGACGCTAATACAAGAACCGGGCATAACAAAATCGCCAGCAAGAATGTCTTGAGGTTCGCTCTCATTTGAAAGTCACCCTTTCCGGTTCCGGTTTGCACTTGTCGACCTTCGAATACCATGGCATCGCCAGGAAAAATCCGAAATAGATCAAACTGCAGATTTGAGAGATCAACTCACTGGCTGGCGAAGGCGGTTGCGTGCCGAGATAGCCGAGCATCAGGAAGGCGATCACGAAAATGGTAAGGAACGATTTGTAAATCGGTCCGCGGTAGCGGATCGACTTGACCGGACTGCGATCGAGCCAAGGCAGAAAAGCGATGATGACGACCGACGCCCCCATCGCCACGACGCCCCAAAACTTAGCGTCAATACCAAAAATCGGCCAGACCACGGCCCGCAGAATCGAGTAGAACGGCGTGAAATACCACACAGGCGCGATGTGCGGGGGCGTTTTGAGCGGATCGGCCGGGAAAAAATTGTTGTATTCGAGAAAATACCCGCCGCCTTCAGGTGCAAAGAAAACCACCGAAAAGAAGATGATCAGGAAAACCACCACCCCGACAATGTCCTTGACCGTATAGTAGGGATGAAACGGCACGCCATCGAGCGGGATGCCATCCGCGCCCAGGTGTTTCTTGATTTCAATCCCGTCCGGATTGTTTGAGCCGACTTCGTGCAATGCCATGATGTGCGCCGCAACCAGCCCGAGCAACGCCAACGGTACGGCGATCACGTGAAACGAGAAAAAACGGTTGAGCGTCGCATCACCGATCACGTAATCACCACGAATCCAGATCGACAGCGGCTCACCGATCAACGGAATCGCCGAGAATAGGTTCACGATGACCTGCGCGCCCCAGAACGACATTTGCCCCCACGGCAACAGATAGCCCATGAACGCTTCTGCCATGAGGATCAGGAAGATCAGTACGCCAAAGACCCAGATCAGTTCCCGCGGCTTGCGATACGAACCGTAGAGCATCCCACGGAACATGTGAAGATAGACGACGATAAAGAAAGCCGAGGCACCAGTGGAATGCATGTAGCGAATCAACCAGCCGAAATTCACGTCGCGCATGATGTATTCGACGCTGGCGAAGGCCGCAGGCACGCCGTTGGCATTGATTGCGGCATCCGGTTTGTAGAACATCACAAGAAAGATGCCTGTGATCAGTTGGATCGCCAGAACAACGATGGCCAACGAACCGAAGAAATACCAGAAGTTGAAGTTCTTCGGTGCGTAGTATTCGGATAAATGGCCTCGCCACAACGACGTCGCCGGAAAACGCGCATCAAACCATTCGAGCACGTTCCCGAGCAGCGACCCATCGGACTTGTATTTCTCGTAACCGGAGTTTGATGCCATGGCTACGCCCCCTTCCCGTCTTCGCCGATCAAGATACGTGTCTCGGACAGATATGTGTGTGGCGGAATTTCCAGATTGCTTGGCGCAGGCTTGCTCTTGAACACGCGCCCGGCAAAATCAAAGGTTGAACCATGGCACGGACAGAGAAACCCCCCCATCCAATCCGCCGGCATGCCATCTTCGGCACCCTTTTTGAACTTGGAGGACGGCGAACACCCCAGATGGGTGCAAATGCCGATAGCCACTAGCAGATTCGGCTTGATCGAGCGCGTCGCATTCTTGCAGTAGTCAGGTTGCTGCTTGTTTTCCGATTTCGGATCAGCGACCGAACCATCGAGTTTAGCGAGCGTTTCCAGCATTTCGGGCGTCCGGTTGATGATCCAGACGGGCTTGCCACGCCACTCGACAGTAAGTAACTGCCCGGGCGCCAAAGTACCGATATCGACTTCGACCGGAGCACCCGCCGCTTTGGCCCGCTCCGACGGCAACATGCTCGAGAGAAATGGCACCATCGCCGTCACCGCCCCCGCGCCACCGACTGCAGCGGTAGCAACGATCAGTCGCCGTCTGCCGCAATCAACCTTGACTTCTTTATTCATCAGACCGACCCTCTGTATGAAAAAACTGCCGATGCGGTAAGCATTAGCAGCCAATTATACGCAAAACCGCCCCCTCACGGCAGGGCTATACCGGAACCTATTCCACCAATGGTTTGCGTTCGCGAAACGCCTGCGCCAAGGTGCCAGAATCGACATACTCCAATTCACCACCGACCGGCACCCCTCGGGCAATTCGAGACACACGCAGGGCGCGGCTTGTCAGCATTTCGGTCAGATAATGCGCTGTCACTTCACCCTCATTTGTGAAATTAGTGGCCAGAATGACCTCCCGAACCACCCCGTCACATGCGCGCGCCAACAAGTGTTCCAACTGCAGTTCGCGCGGCCCGACCCCGTCCAGCGGAGAAACACGCCCCATCAAAACGTAGTACAGACCTGAATAGGCATGTGTTTGTTCCATCATATTCATGTCGACAGGCGTTTCGACCACACACAACAAGGAAGGATCACGTCGCGGCGACTGACAACGCTCACAGATTTCGGTTTCGGTGAACGTATTGCAGCGAATGCAGTGCCGCAACATGCCGAGTGCGCGCGACAAGGCGTCAGCCAGGTTTTGTGCGCCTGGCCGATCACGTTGCAAAAGCTGGTAAGCCATGCGCTGTGCGGATTTCGGCCCGACCCCGGGCAAACAGCGCAACGCCTCGATCAGATTTTCGAGGCTGGACGGAGTGTTCATTAGAACGGCAGCTTCATGCCCGGCGGCAAGTTCAAACCGGCCGTAAAGCCAGCCATTCGCTCTTGCGAAACCTGCTCGCCACGCCGCACGGCATCATTGACGGCAGCGGCGACCAAGTCTTCAAGCATTTCCTTGTCGTCCATCACCGAAGCGTCGATCGACACGCGGCGAACATCGTGCGCACAGGTCATAACCACCTTGACCATACCAGCCCCGGACTGCCCCTCAACCTCGACCTGCGCCAGTTGCTCCTGAGCTTTCTTCATATTTTCCTGCATTTGCTGAGCCTGTTTCATCAGGCCAGCGATTCCGCCCTTCATCATTTCTATTGCCTCAATTCGGTTAAACGGGTTTAATGGAAGATTCGACAACCGTCGCGTCGAACAGATCGATGACTTCACGTACGAACTCATCCTGCTCAACGGACGCCACTGCCTGTTCCTGGCGTGCCTGCCGGCGCCGTTGCGCGGCAGCGGCAGGCGTGTCCTCGCCGACCTCGTTGAGGTCGATACGAAGTTGCAAGGAACGGCCAAAATGTTCTGACAAAGCCTGTTGCAACTTGTCTTGCGCCGGTTTCATCTGGAGATGGCGGTGCGTGGGCGACAGGCACAACACAATTCGAGAAGCATCGACATCGCTGAGTATGCAATGCTGCGCCAACTCACGCGCCATTCCGCCAATCCCGAGAGTCGGCAAAATTGCATGCCAATCTGCGATCACCGAGGTCGCATCCGCACTTGGGGACAACATCGGTGCTTGTTCAGCCACCTCAGAGACGACAGGCTTGGGAGACAATTCGACACGCGCTTCGACCGGCGCAGGCTTTACTGATTTCGACGGCTCTGGCTGAGTCGGCAACACCGAACGACCTGGCGCGGATGCCGGCCGAGAGCGTCGACCATCATCCTCAACGGCAGGCCGAAAAGTAAAAAGACGCAATAGCGTCATCACGAACCCGGCCTGCTCGTCGGGAGCCAGCGGCAACTCCTTGCGGCCGTGCACAGCAATCTGATACCCGAGTTGAATGAACTCAGCATCGAAACGCGCCGCCAAATCGATCAAGCGCGCCCGTTCCGGTAAATCGTCGGAAATAGCCTGTGGTGCGAGTTGCGCAACCTGCAGACGGGTGAAGAGCGCGGCAAGTTCCTGCAAAGCCTCGTCGAAAGAAAGACTGCGTGTCGCCATCACCTCGGCCATTTGCAGCATGCCAGCCACATCTTCGTTCAACAACGCGTCAAGAATTGAAAAAAGATAATCGAGATCCACGGTGCCGAGCATGTCGCGCACTTGCGCCTCTTCGACCTTGCCTGCCCCGTGTGCAATGGCCTGATCAAGCAGAGACAATGCATCACGCATGCTGCCGGAAGCCGATCGAGAAAGCAGATTCAGCGCCCCCGGGTCAGCCGAGATACCCTCCACACCGAGGATATGCTTGAGATGCCCGGCAATCAACGGTGGTGTCATCTGCTTAAGGTTGAACTGCAAGCAGCGCGAAAGGACCGTCACCGGGATCTTCTGGGGATCCGTCGTTGCCAGGATGAACTTCACATGTTCGGGGGGCTCTTCCAACGTCTTTAGCATCGCATTGAACGCCGAATTCGAGAGCATGTGCACTTCGTCGATCACATAGACCTTGAA
>CAYUYI010000072.1:0-8751 GCA_964448995.1 uncultured Propionivibrio sp.
GAGCGTTTGCCACGACAGGCCCAGTTGGGCGCAGGCCAGTTCGGAAAGATCGGGAACCCGGTTGTTCGGCTGTTCTCCGAGATCAAGTGCGTGGCTGAGCACCTCGCTGACGTGGATCAGGTTGCCGATTTCACTGCTGGTCTCGTCCGGGTTGTGGTGGGCGGCGATGGCATCGATGATTTCGTGGGGCAGATTCCATGCGATGGCGAGCGCCTTGCCGGCATCCGCGTGATCATAACCATAGACGGCGCGTTCGGCTTCGGGCAGTGAAATGTCTTCGCGTTCATGCCGTTCGATGGTTTGAAGATAGCAAGCCGGATTGGTGATGTACATCAGGAGTTGGCCGATATCGTGCAGAAGTCCGCTGGTGAAGGCCAGATCGGGGTCGCTGCCGGTTTGTTCGGCAATCACCCGAGCACAAGTGGCGACGCCGAGCGAGTGACGCCAGAGCAGCCGTGCGTCAAACCCGGAGTGGCGGATGTCATAACGATAGGCCAGTGCCGAGGCGAGAATGATGTTGACAATCCGGTCCACGCCAAGGACCAAAAAAGCCTGGCGGGTACTCAGAATGCGCGTCGTCAGACCCGAAGCCGCCGAGTTCGCCGCGGCCAGCAGGCGCGCAACGATTGCCGGGTCAGAGTTGATATGGTGGGAAATCGTGTCGGCATCGGCCTTTTCGTCGCTCAGCGAACGGGTCAAGTAATTCACGACTTCGGGAAGAGAGGGGAGTTTGAGCGCGTGGGCGGGCAATTCCTGTAGGGACGGCGGGGTCATTTCAGAGACTCCCGACGATACTCCTGGATGGCTTGCCGCAGCGCTTCGCGAGCCGGATTGCTGGGGCCTCGGAAAATGGTGGCGATCCGGGCTTCGGCATTGCGTAGCTCAAGGGCGATGGTATCCGCATCACGCTCGTCCGGTGTCGCCACCCAGACGGTCTCGATGCCTCGACGGATCAGTCGCTCAAGCATATCGGCGTCGAGTTCCGCCCCGGCTGCCAGCAGCGGTTGCCCGTCGTGCCCGTTGACGGCATTGGCAAGCACCATGCCGGGCGCGACGAGCCCCGGCGACAGGCAGACATTACGAATTTTCATCGTGTTGCTCCTCCCTCGGCGTAGTGTGCCACACAATGCGCATCCTGGTGGAGAACGTGTAAGATTCCCCGTTTGTTTCCCCGATTTTTTAGAAAACCATGTCGCAAATTATGCAAATGACACCGCAGGAAATTGTCCACGAACTTGACAAGCATATTGTCGGTCAGGGCAAGGCTAAGAAGGCTGTCGCGATCGCACTTCGTAACCGCTGGCGTCGGGCTCAAGTGGCCGACCCACTACGCCAGGAAATTACGCCGAAAAATATTCTGATGATCGGTCCGACCGGGGTCGGCAAAACAGAAATCGCCCGGCGCCTGGCGCGCCTGGCGAATGCTCCGTTTATCAAGGTCGAAGCCACCAAATTTACCGAGGTTGGTTATGTCGGTCGCGATGTTGAAACGATTATTCGCGATTTGGCCGAAATCGCCGTCAAGAATGGCCGTGAGCAAGCCATGAAAGCCGTGCGCACGCGGGCCGAAGATGCTGCCGAAGATCGTATTCTGGATGTGTTGTTGCCAGCTGCGCGGGGCGGCTTTTTTAACGATGCTCAGGTGGCAGAGGAAAACTCGACGCGGCAGAAATTTCGCAAAAAACTGCGAGAAGGCGAACTGGACGACAAGGAGATCGAAGTCGAGGTCAGCGTGGCCGGGATGCAGGCGGAGATTTTCGCACCACCGGGGATGGAGGAATTGACCTCTCAGATTCAAGGAATGTTCCAGAACCTCGGTAATGCGCGCAAGAAAACCCGCAAGTTGCGGGTCGCCGAGGCACGCAAACTGCTCGTCGACGAAGAGGCGGCCAAGCTGGTCAACGATGAGGAGCTCAAGCTCGAAGCGGTCAACAATGTCGAGCAGAACGGCATTGTTTTTCTTGACGAAATCGACAAGATCACCTCGCGCAGTGATGCTCATGGTGCCGACGTTTCACGTCAGGGCGTGCAGCGCGATCTTTTGCCCCTGGTGGAGGGCACCACCGTCTCGACCAAATACGGCATGATTCGCACCGACCACATCTTGTTCATCGCGAGCGGGGCGTTTCATCTGGCCAAGCCGTCGGATCTGATCCCCGAATTACAGGGCCGCTTTCCGATCCGTGTCGAACTCGATTCCCTGTCTGTCGCCGATTTTGAACGGATCCTGACGCAGACGGATGCTTGCCTGACGATGCAGTATCTGGCCCTGATGGCGACTGAGGGCGTGACCCTCCGGTTTATGCCGGACGGCATTCAGCGCATGGCAGAGGTGGCGTGGTCGGTCAATGAGCGTACCGAGAATATTGGCGCCAGGCGGCTCTACACGGTGATCGAACGACTGCTGGAGGAGGTGTCGTTCGTGGCAGGCAATCGTGGCGAGGCAGAAAATATCGTCATCGATGCGGCCTACGTCGATGCGCGTTTGGCCGACCTGGTCCGGAATGAGGACTTGTCCCGGTATGTGCTGTAGTTGAACGGGGGATGGGAGCTCGGGATCGGCTATTTGACAAGCAGGACCGGGATTTTCGCCAGGTGCAGCACCTTGAGTGTGATCGACCCCATCAAGAAGTCTCCTAGTGCACCGCGCCCGTGTGTGCCCATGACGATCTGATCGCAACCGAGGTTCTCGGCCAGCAGGGTGATTTCCTCGGCAACGTCACCGACCTTCGCGTGGCAGGTGTATTTCAGTCCAGCGGCATCAAGCCGCTTCCTGGCTTCCTGCATCGCTTTGTCCGATTCATCGCGGTGGAAGTCCGCAATCTGATCGTGGCTGACGAAGCGGCTGACATCATGCGGCAGGGGCGGCTGGATGTTGACCAGATGAATCTGGGTGTTTTCCGGGGAGCGGTAATGTGAGAGCTTGCTGATGACCAGTGCAACGCTGCGCATAGCGCATTCCGAACCATCAATCGGAAGCAGGACGTTTTTCATCAGCATTTCTCCTCGGACGGGGTGACGGCGGCTTCTTTCCGTTTATTCAGCAATTTGCCGATGATGACGACTAGGACGGCCAGAGATATTGGCAGTGCGTGATGCAATGCGGCGAAATGGGCGTCGATCCATGGCTGTGCTGCCGGGTCGGTTACGGCCATCTCGCCACTGACGTAGCCAAGCAGCGCTGCGCCGATGGTGATGATGATCGGAAAGCGCTCCATCAGCCGCAGGAGCATGGTCGCACCAAAAATGACCAGCGGAATGGAAATTGCCAGGCCAATGATCAGCAGCACGAAGCTGCCCTTGGCGGCTGCTGCGACGGCAATGACATTGTCCAGGCTCATGACCAGGTCGGCGATCAGGATGGTCTTGATGGCGGCTGCCAGATTGCTGCTCGATTCGATGTTCTCGCCTTCATCATCCGAGTTGATGAGTTGGATGCCGATCCAGAACAGCAACACCGATCCGACAAGTTTCAGGTAAGGCATGCTGAGCAACGCAACGGCGGTGAGCGTGAGAACAATCCGCATGATGATGGCCGCCCCCGAACCCCAGATGATGGCTTTCTTCTGCTGGGCTGGCGGCAGCGCGCGCGCGGCGAGCGCAATCACCACGGCATTGTCGCCGGAGAGCACGATATTGACGCCGATGATCTGTAGCAATGGAATCCAGAACATCTGGGGGGAAGACAGAAGCTCCATCATTTTATGGAAATCCTCGGTTTTGGATTGTTCAGTCTAGACTACTGCAAGGTGGCGTGCGCTAGACCGCTTTGTTCTAGAAATGGTTCAGTGAATATCATGCCACGAAAACCGTTTTTACAATGTGATTTTTTGGAAGTGGTTGATGATGAAATGTTGCCAGCGGATCAGCCGCGCGGGTGATGTTGCGCGTGCAGTGTTTTCAAGCGTTCGCGGGCAACGTGGGTGTAAATTTGCGTCGTGGAAATGTCAGAATGACCCAGTAGCATTTGCACGACTCGGAGATCGGCGCCGTGGTTGAGCAGATGTGTGGCAAAGGCGTGACGGAGAACATGCGGTGACAGCCGTTTCGCGTCGATGCCTGCGGTGACGGCGTAGCGCTTGATGAGTTGCCAGAACGCCTGACGGGTCATCGCCGCGCCTCTGGCAGTGATAAAGAGATCATCGCTTTGCCGACCGTTGAGTAATTCATTGCGGGCGACATTGAGATAGTTGCGCACTTCATCGATGGCGGCTTCGCCCAGCGGCACCAATCGTTCCTTGCTGCCTTTGCCGAAAATGCGGACGACGCCCATGTCAAAATTGACTTCGTGGAGTTTCAGTCCGACCAGTTCCGAAACCCGCAGGCCGGTGGCGTAGAGCGTCTCCAGCATGGCGCGGTCACGTTGCCCCAGGAGGGTTTCGCGGGGGGGCGCGGTCAGCAGGGCTTCAACCTGTTTCTCGGAGACGATTTTGGGTAGGCGGGTGGGTTTTGCCGGCAGGGCGACTTTCAGCGTTGGATCACTGGTGATTCGATTCCGGGTGAGCAGATAGCGGTAAAAGCGGCGAAGCGTCGAGACATACCGAGCCTGCGAAGACGCCTTGAGCGAAGACGAAACCTCGGCAATGAAACGGATCAGTGCTGGTTCGCCGATGCGAATCAGGGGGCCGGCATCGTGCTTCGCCGCCCACGCGGCGACGCGCATGAGATCGCTGCGGTAACTGGCCAGCGATGTTTTGGCCAACCCGTCGTCCAGCCAGAGCGCATCGCAGAAATCGTCGATCTCGGCGAGGTCGACGGGCGAGACTTTAGTAGCTGCCTTCATGCGCCAGCAACCAGCGCTTGACGTCGAGCAGGAATCCGCCGCGCTGGCGAGCGAAACCACCGAGGCCCCCGTTGGCGGCAACGACGCGATGGCAGGGGACGACGAGCGGGAAGGGATTGGCACCACACGCCTGGCCAACGGCCCGTGGTGCGTTGTGCAACGCTTTCGCCAATTCACCGTAAGTCTGTGTCTGGTGGCAGGGGATTTGGGCAATCTGTGCCCAGACGCGCCGCTGGAAGGTCGTTCCAGACGGCCGCAAAGGCAGGCTGAATGCGGCTTCCGGGTTGTTCATGTACGCGTCAAGCTGGCGTACGGCTTCGGCCGCCAACGCATTTTGCGGCGCGATGAAAGGGCCGGGTTCGAGGTACTTGAGCTTGAGAATTTCTGCTTCGTCGCAGGAGATGCCGATCCTGAAGCCCGGGCCGGCGACAGTGGCCTGAAATTTTTCGCTCATGACAACCTCCAAAATTCAGTTACGTACCTGACCGGTGCCAAGCACGATCCACTTCTGGCTTGTCAACCCTTCCAGACCAACGGGGCCGCGCGCGTGGATCTTGTCCGTCGAAATGCCGATCTCGGCGCCGAGCCCATACTCGAAGCCATCGGCGAACCGTGTCGAAGCATTGACCATGACCGAGGCCGAATCAACTTCGCGCAGGAAACGCAGGGCGGTCGAATAGTTTTCGCTGACGATCGTTTCGGTGTGATGCGAGCTATAGCGATTGATGTGTTCGATGGCTTCGTCGATGCCAGCGACCACTTTGACCGAAATGATCGGCGCCAGGAATTCAGTGGCATAGTCTTCGTCCGTCGCTGGCCTGGCTTCCTTGACCAGCGCCAGCGTTTCCGGGCAGCCACGGATTTCGACGCCCTTGCCGGTCAGCATCGTTGCGATGGCCGGCAGCAATTCGGCTGCGCGCGAACGGGCAACGAGCAGCGATTCGGCGGTGTTACAGGTGCCGTAACGCTGCGTCTTGGCGTTCTCGACGATACGCACGGCCATGTCGGCGTTGGCCGTGTCGTCGAGATAAACGTGGCAATTGCCGTCGAGATGCTGGATCATCGGCACGCGAGATTCGGCGAGAAGTCGGGAGATCAACCCTTTGCCGCCGCGCGGTACGATGACGTCGACGTATTCGCGCAGTGTGATCAAGTGGCCGACAGCGGCACGGTCGGTGGTGTCAATGACCTGGACAGTGTGTGGCGGTAGCCCGGCTTCGGCCAGTCCGGCGCGCACCAGTCCGGCGATGACGCGGTTACTGCGGATTGCTTCCGAACCGCCGCGCAGGATCGCGGCGTTGCCGGATTTAAGGCACAGTGCCGCGGCGTCAGCGGTGACATTGGGGCGGGCCTCATAGATGATGCCGATGACACCGAGCGGTACGCGCATCTTGCCGACTTGAATGCCACTCGGGCGAAACTTGATGTCGCTGATTTCGCCGATCGGATCGGGTAGCGCAGCGACTTGCTCGACGCCGTCGGCCATTTGCGCGATGCTTTTTTCGCTGAGCGTCAGGCGATCAAGCAGCGCAGGTTCCAGGCCGGCCGCCCTGGCGGCCTCAACATCACCATGATTCGCCTCAAGAATTGCAGTAGAATTCCGTCGGATGCCCGTGGCGATCTGGTTGAGCGCAAGATTTTTGGTCTGTGTGTCGGCGCGAGCGATAGCCCGTGATGCTTGCCGGGCCTGTTGTCCGACGTTGCGAATATATTGCTCGATTTCCATTTCTCGTTCCGTTTGCCTGCAACAAGTTTGGATTATAGCCAGCGAACGCCAATTTCTTTGAACCATTGCCGAAAAACCGACTCACATGCAAACCGAAGCTCACAAGCACGCCACCATGAGTAAAAAACTGATCCTTCCTGCCGAGATCAAGGTTTGCGCGACGTGCAGTTATTGGGATGGCAAGCGTACTGTCGATCCTGAACTGCGGATTGTCGTCGTCGACGATGGTTCTCAAGGCGAGTGCCTTGTTCAAGGCAAGTGCTGCCAGGGGCTCAACGACGAGTTTGAATGGCGCGATGACTGCTTGTGGGAGCATCTGGCGCCGGATGAGTCAGCCGATACCCCCGAGAAACACTGAGTTAACGCCGGCTGGCTAAAGCGTCCGATCTTAACGGGCGCAAAGCCTCAAGCCGAGGCGGAGGAAATCGTTCCAGATTTCCCCGATTTCGATGCCCTTGATCAGACGATCGATGCGAGCCGCATCGATCAGCGCCGTATTGACTGCATCGGTTTCGAGTCGTTGCAGGGCTCGCCGGAATGGCGCCTGTCGAGTGCCCCAAACGCGTGCCTCTTTGAGCAATTGATCGAGCGCCTTGTTTTCCTTTTGCCCCGCCTTGACGATGGCCAGTGCGCGAATTTCTTCCGTCATGGCCCATAGCACCAGCGGCGGCGCTTCTCCCTCCTGCTGCAGGCCGTCGAGCGTGCGCGTCAGTCGTGCGGCGTCGCCGGACAGCAGCGCTTCACGCAATCCGTCGAGGTCGTAGCGGGCGACATTGAGTACCGCATCCTGAACCTGCGACAAGGACAGTTCACCGGCAGGGTAAAGCAGCCCGAGCTTGAGGATTTCCTGGTGTGCGGCGAGTAAATTACCTTCGACGCGTTCGGCCACGAAGCGCAGGGCATCGGAATCGGCTGATTGATTCTGACGCTTGAGGCGGCCGCTAAGCCAGGCGGGGAGTTCGGCGAGGTTCGGCGGAATCAGCTTGATGGCGACACCGGCGTCGCCGAGCGCCTTGAGCCACACGGCTTTCTCTTCACTCCAGTCAAGACCGGGAAGCGTTACCAGCAACAGCGCATCGGGTGAAGGGCGGGCGCAGTAGTCCTGGATCGCCGTGCTACCGTCACGACCGGGCTTGCCCGTCGGGATGCGCAGATCAATCAACTTGCGCCCACCGAACAGTGACATGTTGCCGGCCGCCTGATGCAGTTCATTCCAGTTGAAACCTGAGAGAGCGGTCAGTACTTCGCGCTCGTCGAAACCTTGGCGCCGCGCGGCGGCGCGAATGGCATCGGCTGCCTCAATGACCAGCAGTGGCTCGTCGCCATAAACGACGTAAACCGGCTTCAACTCGCGATCGAGATGCGCCGCCAGCTGTTCGCCGCGAAGTTGCATGACGGGTTAGTCCTCGGCTGAGGGAAAGACGGGCTTGAGGGTCGATAACCGGCGCAGTAGCTGTTGCACCAGATCGGTTTCCATGTCCCGCCAGAGCAGTTCTTCTTCCTGCGTTTTCGCCAGAACATCGGAGTCCGCGTAGGTGATGTCACGGTACAGTTCTATCGTGACCGGGGCGATCAGGTTGAGTTCGTCGCGATTGACGACGCGGAAACTGTAGCGGTAAGTCAGGCGCTTTTCCCGTACCCGGCCTGCGCTCGACAACGACAGGATGGTGGTCTCACGCTGTTCCCCCGTTGGGCGGAACGTGGCTTGTGCTTCCTTGGCATTTTCGGCCAGACGGGTCGATCCGGTTGTGCGAATGAAGCGCTTGAGGCCGGCGCCAACCACCGAATAATCGGCGGCGGCAATAAAGAGGCTTTCGTAAGGCAGGGTATAGGCACCGCGCAACTGGAAGCCGCAGGCAGCAAGCCCAAGGGCCGATGCCATGATCAGCAACCGAACGAAAGGCAGGTCCATCATGGCATCCTTTTGTATTTTGTCGGATTGGGGTTAGACAACGATGTTAACCAGCCGACCCGGCACGACGATGACCTTCTTCGGTGTCTGGCCTTCGAGGTGGCGCTGGGCGCTTTCGCTGGCGAGTGCGGCAGCCTCGATCTCGGCCTTGGCAGCCTTGGCCGGCACGCGAATGTTGCCGCGGTGCTTGCCGTTGACCTGCAACACCAACTCGATTTCGTCCTGCTCCAGTGCGCTGGCGTCGGCTTTCGGGAACAGCTGCTTGCCGGCGGTCTGGCCCGGCTTCAGTTCGGCGTAGAGCGCTTCGCAGATGTGCGGCACGATCGGGTA
>CAYUYI010000073.1:0-8741 GCA_964448995.1 uncultured Propionivibrio sp.
TGCCAGACACCGACGGCAGCGAACAACTGCGCTACTTCATCATCGACAACGTCCCGCTGGGGGTGAGCGTCGAAGGTGGGCGCTATATTGGCAACACGCCCGGCAACGCCAACACGGGCCGCTGGATTCTCGATGTCGTTCCCGATGTCGCCTTCAATACGGCGTCGCTCAGCCAGACGATCAACTTCGCGTTGAACGGTACGTCGGAGCAACTCAACGACCTCAGCCAGCCGATTAATGTGACCGCCTACACGCAGGATGGCAGCGGCGCCCTGCGGACGTCGACAACGACCTGGACGCTCGACACGGCGGACGGCTTTGTTGCCAGCGGATCCGGATCGGGCGCACCGGCGGCGACCATTGTCGATTGGCATCCGGCGACCAGCACCGGCATGAGCGAAGACACCCCCAAGAGCCTGGCCGGACTGGTCAGCGCAGAAATCACGGGCATCTCGCCTTACGCCGTCACCATCACCGGGTTGCCGGCCGGCAGTGCCATCAGCGGCATGATGCTGACCTCGATCGGTGGGCAGGACGTGTGGACCGCCCAGGGCGAGGGAGACAACGCCAGCCTGCAGTCCCTGTTGGCGTCGATCACCATCACGCCGCCGGCCAATTTAAACAGCAACACGCCCGGTGGTTTCAGTTTCGCTACGACCCTGACCACCTACGACAACAGCGGCACACGCCACGATGCTTCGGCCGCGGTGATGCCGCCAGTGGCGCCGGTGTCGGATGCCAGTGTAATTGCAACGACCAACACTGACGTCGCCGAGGATCAGACAGTTCCAATCACCTTATCCTTGTCTAATGCGGCGGATGGGGCCAAGGCCCAGGTCGTCGATGGCCACGTGTATATTCGCCTTGATGAAAGCGGCATGGACGCGGCGGGCAAGTTATCGGTGGGCGGCACGGAGTTGCTCGCCACCTCGGTGAGTGGGGTGGCTGGTATTCCCGACGGGATGTATTTCGTCCTCAGCGGCGTCTCGAGTACCGATACGCTGTCGTTGAGCTATCAGCCGGCCGTCAATGCCAGCGGTTCCGTCAGCTATACCGCATACGTCCAGAATCAGGAGATCGGCGCGGCCAATGTCGTCACCAGTTCGCAAACCGGGGCATTTACGATCAGCCCCGAAAACGACGGTGCGACGGTGTCGGTATCGCCAGCGAACGGTCTGGAGGACACACTGATTCCGTTGTCGATCGGCGTGTCTCAGACGGATGCGTCGGAAACAATCGCCTCGGTGACGCTGGACAACGTGCCCGACGGTTTTCTGGTCTATGCCGGCGGCCAACTGGCCATTAATCTAGGTGGCGGCGTCTGGGGAATTCCGTTGTCTGGCGGCCATCTGCCGGCGAATGTCGCGCTGATGCCGCCGATCAACTGGAGCGGGACCCTGACACCGCTGCACCTGTCCGTGTGGTCCGGCGAGCCCGATCTCGATCCGACGCTGACAACCTCGTCAATCGCCGTTTCGGTGAACGGCGTGGCCGATGGCATCAGCCTGACGCCAACCTTGTCGTTTGGAGACGAACGGGCCATCGTGCCGCTCAACCTCAACAGCACGATGACGGATCACGATGGTTCGGAGACGGCCACGTTGACCATCAGCAAACTCGGCGCCTACGCCGCTTTCTACACCGGCACCACCTTGCTTGCAACCAGCTATGACGCGCTCAGCGATACCTATACGCTGAGCGGGCTGACGCCGGACCAGGTAACTGGACTCGGCGTCATCCAGAAAAACGGGAGCTACGATCTGCAGATCACGGCGCACACCGTCGAATCGGTAGGCGGTGATGCCTCGGCGTCGCTGCCAACGACGCTGCATCTCGACATCAATCCCATCGCGGCAACGTCAGGCAACGACACGCTGCTCTACGGTGGTTCGGCGCTCAACGGCCTAGCCGGCGTCGATACGATCGAATTGCGGCTGGGTGAGGACATCGATTTCGCAACTGCGGTCAAACCGACCAATATCGAGCGCATCGACCTGATGCCAGGCGGACAGGATCACAGCCTGAATCACCTGACCTTGCAGGATGTTCTCGACATGACCGGTAGCAGCAAGACACTGACGATTCTCGGCGACAACGGCGACGCCGTGGGCTTGAAGAATGGCGTCGCGAGCGATGACCAGTGGGTGAAAGACCTGGCGACGGTGACGGATGGAACGCATGTCTTCGACGTCTATACCAACGCCCACGACACGGCGGTGAAGATCCTGATCGACCAGCAGATCACCCAGCGTCACATCGATTCCTGACGCGCTCCGGCCCGGCCAGTTCGCTGGCCGGGAAGGTCCTTCGCCGGCGCTACTCGCGAACCGCAGGGCCGGTCGCGCCATCGAAGCCGAGCGCTTTGAGCGCCGCCAGTTCGGCGTCGCTGGCGACGCCTTCGGCCAGCACCTGCAGGCCAATGCCATGGGCAATGCCACACAGGCCTTTGAGGAAGATGGCGTTGCCGGGATTGGTATCCAGGCCGCGCACAAAGCTCGCATCGATTTTCAGGAAATCGAGCCCGAGGTCGTGCCACTGCCCGATCTGACTGAATTCATGACCGAAGTGTTCGAGACCGATGCGGCAGCCACTCGGCTTGAGTTCACGACACAACGCGCGGAAAGCATCGAGGTGCCGCAGGGCGCCGGTTTCCGCCACCTCCAGCCACAAGCGCGAGGTCGCGTCTCGATGGGCGGCGAGCAAGGCCAGCAGCCGCATGCGGAACGATTGATCGCCGACCGAACTGGGCGAGAGATTGATCGCCAGGCCAGCCAGTTCGGGATGGGCTTCAAGTTCGCCGAGACCGAGGCCGACCGCGGCCAGGTCAAGATCCGGCGTCAGGCGCAGGCGCTCGGCAATCGGCAGGAACTGCCCGGCCGGCAGCCATTCACCCTGTTCATCGAACATCAGGCGCAGGGGGCATTCGCGGTGAGACAGCTGACCGGAAAAATCGACGACCGGGAAGGAAATCAACCGCACCCACTGTTTGTCGAGGGCGCGGCGGATCATCCGCGACCACTGTTCGGCGGTGCGTGGCTGGTCGTTTTCCTCGGCCGCCGCTTCGCGCAGACCGTTACGCCCTTCGGCTTCGGCAGCGGCGAGCGCACTGTCGATGCGCGCCAGCAACGCGCCGAGGTCCATCCCGTGCCCGTAGCGACCGAAGCCGAGCGCGGCAGCGGCCTTGCCCTCGCCATAAGGCGCGGCAACGGTCACCAGATCGCCCAGCAGTCGTTCCGCGACCGCCCGTCCGTTCGACTCGCCGGGCAACATGACAGAGAAATCGGCACCGTTCAGGCGGGCACCGATGCCTTGAGGATTTCCGGCGGCGCATTGACTGACAAGGTCGCCGCAACGCCGCAGAAAGTCGTCGGTCGCGGCGCGGCCGAGACGACGGTTGATGCCCGCCAGATCGCTGAGACGAACCATCAGCAACTGGCCGTCGGCGATATCCTCGGCATCGAGCGCCTGGCGCAGCCGCGCCATGAAGTGGTCACGATTGGCGAGCCCGGTGAGCGGATCGAAATTCGTTTCGCGACGGACGGCCTCGAGTCGGGCGGCTTCTTCCTCGAACATCGTCTTGAGTCGCCCCACCGTCATGTTCATGGCCGTGGCCAGCTGGCGCAGCTCAGGCACTTCGGGTTCGTCGATGGTGACAAAACGGCGCTCGGTGATGGCAACGGCCTGATCAATGACGGCATCGAGCGGCCGCTTCAACCGGCGCAGGATCAAGGCACCGAGGTAACCCCCTACCAGCCCGGCAGCGGCCAGCGCGGCAATCATTTGCAGCACGCTTTCCCACAGCGCACGATAGGCGAACCGGTTATGGCTGACCAGATGGATGGTACCGAACTGTTGCCAGCCATTGCTGATCTGCGCCAGCCCGGGATTGGCCCGGATGGGCAGCCAGCGGACGAACCAGCCGGGGGCGTCGAAGTCGGTGCTGGCGGCGCTGCGTTCGACGATGATGTGACCCAACGGGTCGCTGACACGGATCGACTCGTAGTGACCGCTGTCGAACAGGGCACTGACCGCCAGTTCGACACCGACCGGATCAGGATTGCCGTGACTGAGCGAAAGCGCGAGTGCCGCAGCATTGTCGGTGTTCTTGACCGAGAGTTGCGATTCCAGATAGTTGCGCGCGCTCAGCATCGATGCGAGCAGGCTGCCGGCCAGCGCAAGCAGCGTGCTGATGATGATGGCCATCCAGAGTTGGCGGTACATGGACATGGTCAAATCCTCATGCAAGGCGGCAGAGGCCGGTCATTCGAACCCCTCCGCGTGAATACGACGCAGGGCGTCTTCCCAGCGCGACAACCGGCCGGTTCCACCGGCCGCCGCCTGCTCCTTGCCGGAAACACCGGCGAAGATCCCCTCGCTGTTGAAACTGAACACCGGTTGCAGATCACCACGCTGCGAAGCCGCGCGGATCGTCGGATCGAGATTGTCGAGCACCAGCGGCTCCGCATTCGGCGTCGCATAGTATGCCAAAACCATGTGCGCAATCTGCACCGGGCCCGCCGCACCGTTGCGTCGCGCCTTGACGTAGATCAGACGCAGCCGGGCAGCGGGAATGCCGGCCTGGCGCAACGAAATGTATTTGATGATGGCGAAGTCCTCGCAATCCCCTCGACCCTGCCCAATCGTCTCCAGCGGGGTCGCCCAGTAGTCGCTCTGTTGCCAGACGGAGATATCGTCATCGAAAACGATATGCCGATTGATGAAGTCATTGATCAGCTTCAGGCGCGCATCGTCTTTCTTCGGCTTGGCCGACTCGATCGTTGCCAGCCAGTTGTCGAGTAGCGGCAGCCGGCTCGGACCAAAACGGTCGGCGAGCTGTTGTCGCAATGCGCCCGCATCGAGCGCGGCCAGCGCACAGACGGCACCGGCGGCCAACAGGAGGCCGGACAGAAAACGGGCAAGCCGATCCCGGGCGAGAAAAAGTTTTAATGAAAACAAGGGCGTCTGTGAATTAGTGCGCAGCCATGGTATCTGGCATCAGTATAATGGCGGAATTTTTGATGGCCGGATGATATTTTCTATGAAGACTCTGTGGAACAAAAGGACAATCGCTTGGTGGATGATGGCAACCGTGGCTATCGCTGGCGGGTCCGGTGCGGGGGCACAGCAACCGGAAGCCATTGCGTTGCGAGATGCGGCGCAGTCGGCCGTGCTGAACAATCCGGAGGTCCTGGCCCGCTGGCATGCCTTTCGCGAGGCGTCGGAAGAAATCGGCGTGGCGCGCGGCGGCTTTTTGCCGAAGGTCGACCTATCGGCGGGCGCCGGCCGGGAAAGAATCGTCCAGCACAGTACGCGGAGTGACCTCGATTATCGCGACTCGCAGACAACGACGAGCCTGCGGCAGATGCTTTTTGACGGGCTGGCAACCTACAAGGAGGTCAAGCGTCTCGGGCGGGCCAAGCTCGTTCGCTACTTCGAACTGCTCGATGCCTCGGAGAATGCGGCGCTGGAAGCGGGCCGTGCTTACCTGGACGTCTTGCGCTTCCGGCAACAGGTCAGCCTGGCTGAAGAAAACTACCTGCAGCACCAGTCGGCCTACGACCAGCTTAAGAAGCGCGCCGATTCCGGCGTCGGGCGACGCGTCGACGTCGATCAGGCCGCGAGCCGGCTCGCCCTGGCCGACGTTAACCTGACGACCGCCTATGCCAATCTGCACGATGTGACGGCGCGCTATGTGCGCATCGTTGGCGGAGCGCCCGGAAAGCCGCTGGCCGCGCCTGACGGTTTGGCGAAGTCGCTGCCGAAAGATGCCGACGCTGTCTTGGCCGATGCGCTGAAACATAGCCCGTCGTTACGCGCCGCCATCGAAAATACCGAGGCGGCACAGTTCGATCTGGAAGGGCGGCGCGCTGCGTTCATGCCGCGACTCGATTTCATCGCCCGTCGCGACGGCAACAGCAATTACCTCGACACCGGTTCGCGTGACGACACCCGCGTCGAACTTCGCGTCAACTACAACCTGTTCAATGGCGGTTCGGATCTGGCCCGCCAACGGCAATACCGGGAGCGCAAGAACATCGCGCTCGACCAGCGTGAGAAGGCCTGCCGTGATCTGCGTCAGACCGTGTCGATTGCCTATAACGACACCCTGCGGCTCGGCGATCAACTATCGCGCATCCGTACGCAGGTCAGCCTGGTCGAGCGGACGCGTGCGGCGTACCGTGACCAGTTCAATATCGGCCAGCGCACCCTGCTCGACTTGCTGAACACCCAGAACGAATACTTCGATGCGCGTCGTGCGCTGGTCAACGCCGAGGCCGATCTATCCATCGCTCATTTGCGGACTCAGGCCGGCAGCGGCCGGCTGCTGGAAAACCTCGGTCTCAAACGGCTGGAGCTTGTCGACGGTCCGGAGGATGACGATCTCACGCCGGTCGATCCAGCACAGCTCTGCCCGCCGATGACGCCGACGGAAACGACGCTGGATCGGGCGGCACTGGAGCGCCAGGTACAAGCACTACGAGACAACCCGGCGTTGCCGCTGATCGGCGGACGCCAAGCGACGGCGGCGGAATCCGCACCGACTGCAGCCCCCGGCGATCGCATCGAAACCGACATCGTCGTCCGCACCACGGCCTGGGGACAAGCCTGGGCATCGCGCGACGTGCGCGCCTATCTTGGTTTCTATGCCGCCGAGTTTGTCCCCGACGGTGGGATGAGTCGCGAGAACTGGGCTCGCCAGCGCGAGCAACGCATTGCGCGTGCCGGCAACATCCGTATCGAAATTCAGAATCTGGTCGTCACCGCGACCGATGCAACGTCGGCCGTGGCAAGTTTCCGACAAGTCTATTCAACGGCGGGCGTCAGCGACACGAGCGAGAAAACGCTCGAATGGCGTCGGGAAAATGGCCAGTGGCGCATCATACGGGAGACAACGCGACCGTTCGTCGCCAGCGGCCGCTGATCCGGCAGCGGCTACTGCAGCATGAATGTCTCGTATTCCAGACGATTGAGCTTGCGATCGAGCAGCGCCAGCCCGGTGCATAGGGTGATCAGCACCGCGACGGTAAAGCCGTAGCCGTAGAAGGCGGCCCCTTTCCAGAGCGAAAATCCGGTCAGGATGACGTTCAGCACGAGAAATTCAAGGCACAGCACGAGGATGATCCGCCGCTGGTCGAGGTAAAAGAAAACGTTCAGTACCGACAGCAGGACGACTTGCAAACCGGCACCGATGACCTGCAGGTGCAGCAGCGGCAGGTACAACGCCGAGATGCCGAGCAGTTCGAGCAGCGAGGGCCCGGCGACGAAAGTAATCAGCACTGCCAGGGTCTGGATCTTGCCGATCTCGGCCAGCCCCTGACGAATCGAATAGAGCATTTCGTCGCGCATGTCCTCGATGTATTCGAGCGAGCCGCCGCTGCGCACGGCGTCGTAGAACTTGTCGTAATACTCGACGAAATCGGTTTCGATGCGCACCATGAAGACCGCCATGCCCGGAATGATCGACAGATAGGCGAGAAAGACCGGCAGGTCGTAGATGATCGAGGCGCGCAAGAGGCCGACGACCGGTTCCGAAGTATCCGGGAAAAGCCAGAACATGAATTTGTCCGCCCAGATGCCGAGATTGTAGAGAGCCCCGATGGCCAGCAAACTTGGGTAGCGCATTTCAGGCCGGGCAAAATCGAAGGCAATCAGCCGCTGCGGGCGGAAATCGTAGGCAGTCAACGCCAGCATGCCCCACAGCAGGACGCAGTGTCCGAGGAAAAACCCCGTCAGCAACCCCTCGAGGCCGAAGCGGCGCAGCAGCAGCGCCAGCACGACGGTAATGCCGTACCCGAGTGCGAACAGGGCGACGATTTCCTTATAACGCTTCATGCCGGACAGGAAGATGGTCACGATCCAGATCGTGCACAGCAACGTGAAACTTGAGAGCATCAGGATGCGATAAAGCACGCTTTCGTCGGGAAAGAGCACGAAAACGACCATCGTAGCCACACCTGAAGCCAGCAGCGCGACGACAGTGAGTGCGCCGACGAGATTGGGCATGACCACCTCATTCTGATGCTCGAACAGGCGGTCGGAAACAAAACGGGTGAACGCCAGCTGCAATCCGCCGGTCAGGATCAGGCTGCTGGCGATAAGATAGGTCACCGAGGTCTGGAACTGGGTCACCTGATGTGAAGGCGCGGCCAGCGCGTTGCTGAGCAGACCGATCGCCAGGATGCCCACGATCGACAGCACCCACGGGCCGGAGCCGATGATGCCCGCCAGCGTGTAGGCCTGCAGCAGGCCAACCAGGGTTTCCTTGCGCAGGAGCTTGCGCAGCTCGAAGCCGATGCCGGCCATCAGGCGTCTGCCTTCGTCAGCGCCGCGTCGTAAACGCGCCGGTAATGCCCGAACATCAGGTCATCGGTGTAGTACTTTTCGACACGGGCGATGCCGGCCTGGCTGGCGGCCTGCCAAGCGCCCGCATCGGTCAGCAGGCTGAGCGCTGCGTCGGCGAGCGCCTGCGGATCGGCAATATTGACCACGGCCCCCGAATGACCGAGCGAGCGGTCTTCCTCATCCAGCCCCTCGATCAGCTGGCGGCAGGAACCGACGTCGGTGGACACGGTCGGCACGCCGGCCGCATAGCCTTCGAGAATGACGAGCGGCAGCGCCTCGCTGATTGAAGACAGGATGGTCAATCCGATCTTCGGCATCAGATCCTCGACCTTCTGGAAGCCGAGAAAGCGGACCTTGTCGGTCAATCCCAAACTTTCGGTGAGATTCCGGCACTCCTC
>CAYUYI010000074.1:0-8573 GCA_964448995.1 uncultured Propionivibrio sp.
CCGGCAGCGAATCGTCAGAACCTCACCCCTCACCCCGAGGATTGGCACCACATTCATTTCAGGCCGGTCTTCTGGCTCGCCGTCATCCTCCTCCGGCGCCTTCCCATGCGAGTGTGTCGCACAGTGGCATCGTTGCCGGAATCGTCAGGCTTACAGCAGCGGGGGGCTGCGCCGGAGTGTCTGCTTTCGTCAGAGCCACCGGCTTCCCGTTTCACCCGTTCCGCAGTGACGGAACAAGGCACCTAAAATTCGACGTGTATTGTACGCGAATGATTCGACAAAGAAAATTGCGGAGAACCGCAGCGCAAAACCCCTATCCGCGACAGGGAAAAGGCACGCTACTTTCCTGCGAGCGCCTTCAGCGTCGGCGCAGGCTCAGCGCTTTTCGGAGACGCCGGCAGATTCAAAACTTGCCATCTCGTTGAGAAAATTCACCGCCGCCAACACCAGCGGATAGGCCAGTGCCGCGCCGGTCCCTTCGCCGAGCCGCAGGCGCAGATCGATCAGCGGATCGGCATTCATGGCGGCCAGTTGGGCACGGTGACCTGGCTCGACCGAATGATGGCAAAAGATGCAATAGTCCGTGAAATGCGGCGCAAGCCGGGACGCGACCAGCGCGGCCGATCCGACGATGAAACCATCGATCAGCAGCACCATGCCGGCACGCGCTGCAGCCAGCATCGCACCCGCCATCATGGCGATTTCGAACCCGCCGAATTCCGCCAGTACCGCGAGCGGTTCGCGCAATTCTCCTGCACGCGCCAGCGCCTTTTCAAGCAGACCACGCTTGCGCTGCAAGCCTGCATCATCCAGGCCGGTACCGCGCCCGATACATTCCGTGAGCGGAACGCCGGCGAGACAGTGCGTGATCAACGAGGCCGAGGCCGTGTTGCCGATCCCCATTTCGCCGAAGCCAATCGCGTTGCAGCCCTGTTTTGCCAGCATCTCGACGATTTCGGCGCCGCGCCGCATTGCCGTCTCGCATTCGCCGGCGCTCATCGCAGCCTCTTCCACGTAGTTGCGCGTACCCGCGCCGACCTTGGCATCGATCAACCCAGGACGTTCGCCAAAATCGTGCGCCACCCCCGCATCGATGACAGATAGTCCGAGGCCACTTTGCCGCGCAAAGACATTGATGCCGGCACCACCGGCGAGGAAGTTCTCGACCATCTGCCAGGTCACTTCCTGCGGATACGCGGAAACGCCGACTTTGGCCGCGCCGTGATCACCGGCAAAAACGAGGAATTGCGAATTAGCCAGACTCGGCGTCAGCGTCTGCTGGATCAGGCCAATCTGCAGCGCCATGACTTCAAGCTGCCCCAGTGCTCCGAGCGGCTTGGTTTTGCGGTCGATTTTGTGTTGTAGCGCAGCCGTTAGATCGCGCTGCAAGGCCGGAACGTCAAACAGGGAGTTGCTCATTGAAATCTCCAGAAAATTCAGCTCGTCACGCTTGATGGAATACGGTTTCGGTGCCGGCATCCCACCCATCCCAGAGATAGTCATCCGCTTTGCCGTCGGCGATCAGGCGCAGGGCGTAGTTCACCTGCGCCTTGTAGAACTCGCAAAAAGCGCCGATCTTGCCCATGCCGCCGTTCATCTCATGCGCCTCGGCCGGACACGGCGAGCCGCAGAAATGGCGGATAGCGCAATCGTCGCAAGGTGCGAAGGTGTCGACGTCGCGGGCGGTGACGATGCGGAAAGCATCCGATTTGAGCGCGTTCTCGATGCCGTTTTCATCGAACAGGTTGCCGCCATTGAAGCGCGGCAGGCCGATGAACTCGCTGCACGGATAGAGGCTGCCGTCGGCGGCCAGCGCGAAGAAGGCACGGCCGCCGCCGCAGGGTGAGATGTCGCACATCAGCCGGCGCGCGGTCGGTGCCAGGATGGCGAGCAGGATATTGGCGAAGTTGGCGACGACCAGCTTGCGCCCGGTGGTCTTGTACAGTTCGTGCGTGCGGTCGAGCGCCGCGAACAAGGCTTTCGCCATATCCGCATCGGCCGGCTTGACGCCGCGCGCGCCGGGCAGTGTGCAGCGCAGCGTGTTAAGCATGCAGGTCGGCACCTCGTGCGCGTGGAACAGGTCGACAATCTGCGGCAGGTGCGGCAGGTTCTCGGTGGTGCAGGTGGTAATCACGCTCCACGAACCGTAGCCGCGCAGCTTCTCCATCGCCGCCAGGACTTTGTCATGGACGCTCTTGCCGCCCCAAGTCTTGCGCGTGGCGTCGGTGATGCTCGCCAGCGGCCCATCAAGCGACAGGCCGATGCTGACGTTGCGCGAAGTGAGGAAGTCGATCGCCTCGTCATCGAGCAGCGTGCCGTTGGTCTGGATGCCGAAGGCGAAGTCGTCGCCGAACCGCTCGATCGCGGCAAAGACGGCGCTCTTGTTCATCAGCGGCTCGGCGCCGTGGAAGATGGCGCGCGGCAGGCGGCCTGCCGGCATCACCGAGCGGAAATAGTCGCGCAGCGTGCCGAGCGCGGCGACGAGCTTCTCCTCGGACATGTGGCTGCCTTCGCTGCGCTGCTGACCCGGCAGGTAACAGTAGGTGCAGTTGAGATTGCAGCGCTCGGTCGGGTTGAGGTAGACGCCGGAAGGTGTCAGTTCGAAGCGCAGGGCGTGCAACTCGCGGGCGAAATTATCGGCTTTGTCGCGGAATTCGCGCATCAGCGCCGTATCATCGCCAATCGACTCGGCGATGCGCGTCTTGTCGACCAGCGCCCAGAAGGCGGTTCTCGGATCGGTGACGGCGGCATAGCGGTCATGGCCGATGTCCACGGGAATCAGCGGGCCGGCGGGAGCGGCCCGGGATAGTTCGGTGGTGGTCATTTACTTCGCCGCTTTTTTGTCCATCAGCACGTAGTGCGACAGACCGATTCCGTCAGGATTGCAGCTCTTGCGAATGGCGATGGTAACGACGCTGGGGGCAGCCACGGACGGGCTGGGGGTATGGGTAGTTTGCGACACGATCCTCTCCTCGGGATGGCCAAGCTGGCATAGGTCAAACGAACAAATTCGGTTCGAGACGTCTTCTGGCTCCCGGATCATTCGAACTTCCGCGTCTTCCCATCAAGCATTCCGACAGTGACTGATCTTGCGATCGTGCGGCGTTCGTCCCCGGATACAGCGGCGGGCCCGCCACGGAATTACACCGTGTTCCGTTTCGTCGAACCGAACGGTTCGCGGATTATCCCGTCATCACGCAGGCAGCGTCAAGGCAGACGTAAAAGAGTTTCCGTCAGGCGCAGCCATTCGCTTTCCGGCCCTGGCAGGCCAAAACGCAGCAGACCGTGCGCGTCGAAGCGGCGCACAAGAATAGCGTGGCGGGCAAAATGATCGCTCAGTTCGGCGAGACGATCCGTGCGAACCGTGCAGAACAGCGCCGAGCGGCTAACCTCGCCGAGCGGCACGAGCAAGCGAGCCAGTCGCTGCGAGGCCGCGGACAACCGTTCCCGTGCGCGACCTTGCCAGTCGGTGTCGAGCAGCGCCTGCCGGGCGACAGCACGCGAGGGATGCGAGAGTGGCCAGGGGCCGATCATTTCGCGGATCGGCTCGCGCTTTTCCGCCGCACCGAAGAGGAAACCGACACGGGCGCCGGCCAGCCCAAAGAATTTGCCGAGCGAGCGAAGGACGATCAGATTGGGCGCCGTTTCGCTCCCGGCCAGATCGACGATATTGTTTTCCGGTTCGGCATCGCCGAAAGCCTCATCGACGATCAGCCAGCCACCTCGCCGCCTGAGCTGTGCGGCAGCATCCAGCAAGGCATCGCGCGGGGTCAGCGTTGCCGTTGGGTTGTTTGGATTGCAGACCAACACCAGCGGCGTCGCGGCAGCCAGCGCACGGGCCAGTGTCGGCAATCGACGCAGTTTGTGCCCGGCACGGATCCAGGCATGCGGATGCTCTTCGTAGACGGGTGAGACGCAGGCGACGGCTTGCGGCGAGAAGGTCGTCGGCAGGCCCTGAATGCCCGCTTGCGAGCCGGGCAGCGCGAGCAGCCGGTCGTTGCCATAGTAGGCGGCAGCGGCCTCGTCGAGTCCGTCGTCGTCTTCTGGCAGTCGATTCCAGCACTGCGGGTCAAGCGGCGGAATCGGGTACGTTTCCGGGTTGATCCCGGTCGACAGATCGATCCACTCGGTCAGTGGAATCCCGTATTGCCGGGCTGCGGCACGCAGCCGGCCACCATGTTCAAGCACAAGCGACTCCTGCCATCAAATACAGTCCCAGCCAAAGCGCCAGACTGTGGCGCACCAACGCGATCGCTCGCGAGACATCCTCGCCGCAAGGCGGACGGCCTTCTCCCAGCGAGGGGCGTTCCTCGAGCTGGCCGTGGTAGATGGCCGCACCACCGAGGATCACCCCGAGGCTGCCGGCACCGGAAGCCATCACCGGACCCGCGTTCGGGCTGTCCCACCCGGGGGCCTGGCGCCGCCAACAAGACAGCGCGCGGCGCGTCTGGCCGCAAAGGGCATACGATAGTGCGGTCAGGCGCGACGGCAGGTAGCCAAGCACATCGTCAATGCGTGCGGCCGCCCAGCCGAAGTGAAGGAAACGCGTGTTCTTGTAACCCCACATGGCATCGAGAGTGTTCGCGAGGCGAAACAGCACGGCACCGACGCCGCCGAGCAGCATGAACCAGAACAGCGCCCCGAAAATCGCGTCGTTGCCATTCTCGAGCGTCGATTCGACGCAGGCCTTGGCCACGCCGGTTTCATCGAGTTCGGAGGTCTTGCGCGAAACGATCCAGCCAACGTGCTCGCGCGCAGCCGGCAGATCACCGGCCGCCAGATCGCGGGCAACGCGCTCGCCATGCTCCGCCAAAGCACGCCCCCCCAGGGCAAGATACAGCAGCAGCGTATCGATCAACCAGCCAAACATGTCGTAACGTTTGGCCCAGAGCGCCAGCGCAACCCAAGGCAGTACCGTCAGTGCCCAGGCGAAAACCCCGACGATACGGCTACCACCACGATTCAGGAACCGCTCGATGGCCGCTGCCAGATTGCCGAATCCAACCAGCGGATGCCAGCACGACAACTCGCCGATCAAACGGTCGAGCAGCACCGCGGCCAACGCGGCGGTCGGCAACCAGAGTGTCGACGGCATCGTAGACAGCCCCGTCGCGGAAAGCCACAAATCGGAAAGTGCCTGAGACATGAGAAAATGGCGGAAAAGTGTTGGATTTTACGACTTCGATTGGAAAACAGCGAATCATGGTTGCAAAACGAATCCCCTGCCTGATGGTGCAAGGCTGTACGTCGGATGCTGGCAAATCCGTGCTCGGCGCTGCCCTGTGCCGTGTCTTGGCGCGTCGTGGCGTGCGTGTCGCACCGTTCAAACCGCAGAACATGGCGCTCAACTCGGCGGTCACCGTCGATGGCGGCGAGATCGGCCGCGCCCAGGCACTGCAGGCGCTGGCCGCTCGTGTT
Organism: uncultured Propionivibrio sp.; assembly: GCA_964448995.1. Lineage (GTDB taxonomy): Bacteria > Pseudomonadota > Gammaproteobacteria > Burkholderiales > Rhodocyclaceae > Propionivibrio. The sequence goes on from CAYUYI010000074.1 coordinate 5,419, forward strand.
CCGGCGCATATCGATTTCAACCCGATCCTGCTCAAGCCGTCGACTGACAAGCGCGCGCAGGTCATCATCCACGGCAAGGCCCACGCCGACCTCAATGCCCGTGACTACCACGAATACAAGCCGCGGGCGATGCAGGCCGTGCTCGAGTCCTGGGGACGGCTGTGCGAGTCCTACGACTGTATTATCGTCGAGGGTGCCGGCAGCCCCGCCGAGATCAATCTGCGCGCCCGCGACATTGCCAACATGGGATTCGCCGAGGTCGTGGACTGCCCGGTGATCATCGTGGCTGACATCGACCGTGGCGGCGTTTTCGCCCACCTCGTCGGCACCTACGAACTGCTGTCGCCGAGCGAACAGGCACGCGTCAAGGGTTTCGTCATCAACCGTTTTCGTGGTGACTTCGGCTTGCTTGAATCGGGGCTGACCTGGCTCGAACAACGTACCGGCAAGCCGGTACTGGGCGTGCTGCCTTATTTGCACGGTCTCTACCTCGACGCGGAGGATGCGCTGCCGCGCGCCAAGGTCGAGAAGGCCAATGCCAAATTGCGCGTGGTGGCGCCCGCCTATCCGCGCCTGTCGAACCATAACGATTTCGATCCGTTGCGCTTTCATCCCGACGTCGATTTCACCATCGTTGGCGCGAATGATCCGGTCCCGGCCTGCGATTTGATCGTGCTCGGCGGATCGAAAGCGGTGCAGGCCGACCTCGATTGGCTGCGCGAAATGGGCTGGGAGGAAGCGATCAAGCGTCATTTGCGCTACGGCGGCAAACTGATCGGTATCTGCGGCGGCTTGCAGATGCTTGGCAAGCAACTCAATGATCCGCTCGGTATCGAAGGCGCGCCTGGCAGTGCGCCAGGTCTGGGCTTGATGGATTACGAAACGACACTGGCGCCGGAAAAACGACTGGAGAATGTCAGTGGCACGCTGACGCTGCCCGGCAACTTCCCGATTTCCGGCTATCGAATCCACATGGGCGTAACGCACGGACCGGCGCTGGTACGGCCGTCAACAACACTGGAAGGCCAGCCGGAAGGCGCGATTTCAGAAGACGGTCAGGTGCTGGCGACGTATTGTCACGGTCTGTTCGATATGCCGGACGCGCTGAACGCCCTGCTGGCCTGGGCGGGACACAAGGCCGAGGCACGTTTCGACCCGGTAGCGCGGCGTGAGCACGATCTTGACCGACTGGCCGATGCCGTCGAACAGCACATGGATCTGGCCAAGCTGGCGGAATGTGTGCCCTACTTTTCGAAAGCCATCGAGGAATAAAAACGCAGCTTTCGCGCGCGGCCGGCGCTGGCTTGTTGTTCTGGTTTCCTGCGCAAAAAAGGCCATCCTGCCGGCGAATGCCAGCCCGATGGCCTTCTATTTACGTTTGCCCGGTTTCTGGCTGACAATCAGCCGTAGTTGATCGGGTGCTTCGACAGCCAGTGCTTGTCGCGCGTCGTGCCGATACGCTTGCCGGCTTCGCGGGCCATGGCCGAGGTCAGCGGCCGAGTCTTCCAGGCAAAGCTGCCGCCAAAACCCAGGACAGCACCGAGAATGCCGCCAGCGATCACGCCGCGCACCGGTTTGCGGTCATCAGCCAATGCGCCAAGAATTGCGCCGGCCAATACGCCGAAGCTGGCCGCTTGCCATGATTGCTCGGCGGCAACGGCAAGGATATCCGAGGTCCCATCCGCCTCGAGCACGGCCTTACGCGCTTCACGGGCACCTTCGAGACCCGATTCCATCAGTTCCTTGCCGTATTCGAGATTCGATTTCACCAGTTCCTTGCCTTGTTCAAGGTTCGATTTGACTTGTTCGCTAATGCTCATGATTGTCGCTCCTGTCGAATTGCGGCGGGATCGGGCCAAGCACTGGTCGAAAACGATTCCGCCCGGCTCTGCCCACGTTTACGTTTCATAGTGTATCACCGTGCAGCAAACTACGCGCCAATCGGCAAGGGCGAGAGGTGGACACATGTAGGCCGGCGAGGATGCGCTGGCCTGCGAGCAGCGGGCTTAATTTCGGGCGGGATTCCGAACGACCTACCGGGCCGCCATCCGGAAACCCGTACACGGCGCCGTAATATTTTTAAAAACAACATAAAAACAACACACTGCAACCGGCTCATGATGGCACGCTCCATGCAGGCATATCCCGGATAACGACAACACAGGAGGCACAATGAGCACAAACTATCGTATTGAAAAAGATTTCTTGGGCGAGAAACAGATTCCGGCGGACGCCTATTACGGCGTTCAGACCCAACGGGGGAAAGACAATTTTCTGATCACCGGCACGCCGATGTCGGCCGAGCCGTACTTCGTCCAGGCCTTCGGCTACGTCAAGAAGGCCTGCGCCCTCGCCAACCGCGACCTGGGCTGCCTCGACGGCAAGATCGCCAACGCCATCATTGGCGCTTGCGACCGCCTGATCGCCGGCGAGTTGCGCGAGCATTTCGTCACCGACTTCATCCAGGGCGGCGCCGGCACCTCGACCAACATGAATGCCAACGAGGTCATCGCCAACGTCGCACTCGAATCGCTCGGACACCAGAAGGGTGACTACCACATCATCAACCCGAACGATCACGTCAACTTCGGCCAATCGACCAACGACGTCTATCCGACGGCCTTCCGCCTGGCACTGATCCTGCGCTTGGCCAGCTACATGGAAGCACTACGCAAGCTGCAGGGCTCGTTTTACGCCAAGGCCAAGGAATTCGAGCGCGTGCTCAAGATGGGCCGCACGCACCTGCAGGACGCCGTACCGATGTCGCTCGGCCAGGAATTCCACGGCTGGGGCACGACGATGGGCGAGGAAGTCGAGCGCATCAACGAAGTCCGCCAGCTGCTGCGCGAAATCAACCTCGGCGCCACGGCCATCGGCACCATGGTCACCGCTGCACCGGGCTACCCGGAACTGGCGACCAAGTACCTCTCCGAGCTGACCGACATCAAGTTCATCCTCGGCGGCGACCTCGTCGAAGCCACCTCGGACACCGGCGCCTACGTGCTGCTCTCCGGCGTGCTCAAGCGCACCTCGACCAAGCTGACCAAGATCTGCAACGACATCCGCATGCTGGCTTCGGGGCCGCGCTGCGGCTTCAACGAGATCAACCTGCCGCAGATGCAGCCGGGCAGCTCGATCATGCCGGGCAAGGTCAA
>CAYUYI010000075.1:0-8503 GCA_964448995.1 uncultured Propionivibrio sp.
CACTTTGAATAGATTGAGCGCTGCCAGAGGTCTGAACGTGATGAATTCCAGGCGACTTTTTCGGCGTAGATTCGTGATCTTACGGCCAGGCGTCTTAACGATCGTGCGCTCGGTTTTCGGGCCATGGCCATGGGGCTCCCGCCAGCCGACCAGCTTGAGATAGCTCGGCGTATCGTCGGGCGGATTGTGGAAACCATAAAAAGCTCGGGGCATCTAGATCTTCCGGCCACGCGTGACGTTCCGAACGGTTCGCGCCCCATTCGTATTGGGTATCTGTCGCCGGATTTTCGCAATCATCCTGTGGCACTTTTGATCGGTGACATGTTTTCGTGGCACGACCGGGAACGTTTTAGGGTTTTCGGTTATTCGATCGGTCCGGATGATGGGTCGCCGGCGAGAGCGCGTGTCGTGGCCGGTTGCGATGCGTTCGTTGATCTTAATGATCTGGAGGATGAGGCGGCAGCGGCACTTATAGCCAATGATCGAATTGATATCCTGGTCGATCTGGTTGGTTATCTAGATCGGGCGCGGCCAGGTATTTTGGCGCGTCGTCCGGCGCCTCTGCAGGTGTCCTGGATGGCATATTTGGCAACCAGCGGTGCGCCGTGGCTGGATTACGTCGTCGCCGATGTCGTTGCCTTGCCTGAAGACTTGGCAGCTTGTTTCAGCGAAAAACAGATCAGGCTGCCCGGTGCTATTTATCCTTGTGCCTATGCTTTGCCAGCTGCGGCGGCAGTTCCAGCAAGGTGCTCTGTCGGATTGCCTGCTGACGGGCTGGTCCTTTGCGCAATGCATAGCGCTTACAAAATTGATCCAGCAGTCTTCGCAATCTGGATGCGTCTTCTCGTCAAACACGATGATGCGATTCTGTGGTTGCTTGATTGTGGGGCGCAGATGCGGGATGAGCTATCGCGTAATGCGGCCAAAGAAGGGGTTTCGCCTGATCGCTTGCATTTCGCCGTCAAGGTTCCTCACGCCGATCACCTGGCTAGGCTGCAATGTGCCGATCTGGCGCTTGACACGCCCCAGTGCAACGGCGGAACGACCACGATCGATGCACTTGCTGCGGGGGTCCCGGTGCTAACTTGTTGTGGCAATACGTTGATGCAACGGGTTGCAGCCAGTCTTGTTCACGCGGCCGGCTTGGATGTCTTGGTCGTTAGCGACCTGAATGCCTATGAGGCGTTGGCAGATAGTTTGCTGCGTTCGCCGGAGCGATTGGTCGGGTTGCGGCAGCAGATCAAGGTGGCACACGGAGAGAGAGAAGTGTTCATGCCTAAAAAATGGCTGCGTTATTTTGAGAGCGGAATGCAAATGGCATGGAATCGTTTTGGGCAGGGTTTGACGCCTGAAATGATCGTGGTGAAACCATGAGCCGTGTTCTGGTTTTTGGGGGTGACGGGCTGCTAGGTAGCCACCTCTACCAGGAATTGCATGACAAGTGTGAACTGGCTGTTACGCTGCACGGTTCGCTAAGTGATTTTCCAGAGGGGTTGTTTGCCGGGGCCCATGTGATTGAGCGTGTCGATGCCGCTGACGATACTGTGGTAACTGCTTCCATCGCAGCGTTTCGTCCTGACTGGATCATCAATGCGATAGGTCTCGTCAAGCGGGATCGGGCAGGAAATCGGGTTGCTAGCCTGCAGGCAAATACATTGTTTCCGCATCTGTTGGCGCAATTGTCGTTGGAACGCGGGGCACGGCTCATGCATTTTTCGACGGATTGTGTATTTTCGGGTGAGCGTGGAATGTACCGCGAATCCGATAGGGCGGATTGCCAAGAATGGCATGGGCTTTGTAAAGCGCTTGGTGAGCCAATCGGAGAAAGTGTGTTGGTATTGCGAACGTCGTTCGTAGGGTTGGAACTGAGGTGTCGTCGTAGCTTGATTGAATGGTTTCTTGCTCAGCGGGGACGTGTTCCCGGTTACCGTCGCGCTTTATGGTCTGGACTTACGGCGGCTGAAATAGCGCGTGTGGTTATCGCATTAATTTCTCGTGAGGAAGCGCTGGCCGGGTTGTGGCATGTCGCCGGTCAGCCAATCAGCAAATTCGATCTGTTGACGGCGCTAAATGTGCGCCTAAATGAACGGGGGGTTTCGGTGATTCCGGACGATTCTTTTGTCTGCGATCGTCGGCTCGACGGCGGTGCGTTTCAACAGCATGTCGGCTATACGCCGCCAGAATGGGGTGTCATGCTTGACGAGCTTGCCGATGATATTCGTTGTAGATGGCACTCCGATCGGCCGGCTTACTGGCGATGTTCGTAGACGACGAAGGAAAATCCATCGCCGCCGACGCGGCGCGAACTTTCTCGCCATTGGTTCAGCGACACTTCGGGGAAAAACGCGTCGCCTTCGTAATCCTGATCGATTTCAGTGAGGTAGAGCCGGTGAGCCTGTGCAAGCGCCTGTCGGTATAGTGTTTCACCGCCGATGACAAATGTTTCATCGGCGCTTCGCGTGAGGTCGATAGCATCTTCCAGTGATGAAACGAGCGTGGCGCCGGGCGCTTTGTAGTCTAGGTTTCGGCTAACGACGATATTGTGCCGTCCCGGCAGTGGGCGAAATTTTTCCGGTAGCGACTCCCATGTCTTGCGCCCCATGATGACCGGTTTTCCACGCGTTACCTCTCGGAAATGCTTCATGTCTTCGGGAAGATGCCAGAGCAACTGGTTGTTCTTGCCGATAACCCGGTTGCGGGCAACGGCGGCGATCAGCGAGAGCATGTCAGACGGCGACCGGAGCCGAGATGTGTGGATGAGGATCGTAGCCGTCGAGCGTGAAGTCCTCGAAGCGGAAGGAAAAAATGTCCTTTACCTCGGGGTTCAGGCGCATGATCGGCAGCGCGCGCGGTTCCCTGGCTAATTGAAGTTGCACCTGCTCGAAATGGTTGCTGTAAATGTGCGCGTCGCCGAACGTGTGAACGAAGTCGCCGGGGCGGTAGCCGCAGACTTGCGCCAGCATCAGCGTCAACAGCGCGTAGGAGGCAATGTTGAAGGGCACGCCGAGGAAGATGTCGGCGCTACGTTGGTAGAGCTGGCACGAAAGCGCCGGGCGCTGATCAGCCGCAGTGGGTTCGGCTGGAGCGACGTACAACTGAAAGAAGGCATGGCAGGGCGGCAAGGCCATGCGGTCGACATCGGCAGGATTCCATGCGGTGACGATGTGCCGGCGGGAATCCGGGTTCTTTTTCAGTCCCTCGACAAGTTGAGCAATCTGGTCGATTTCACGCCCGTCAGGTGTCTTCCAGTGCCGCCACTGATAACCATACACGGGTCCGAGGTCGCCGTTGGCATCGGCCCACTCGTCCCAAATTCGCACGCCGTTCTCTTTGAGGTAGCCGATGTTGGTGTTGCCCTGCAGAAACCACAGCAGTTCGTGAATGATTGAGCGCAGGTGCAGTTTCTTGGTGGTCAGCATCGGGAACCCGGCGGCCAGGTCAAAACGCATCTGCCAACCGAAGACGGAGCGGGTGCCTGTTCCGGTTCGGTCGGATTTATAGGCGCCGTGCTCAAAAACATGGCGCATCAGGTCAAGATAGGGTTTCATGATGGAAAAACGTGTTGGGTCAGGCGGAATTGTAGCGGATTGATGGCTGTTCGGTCCGGCAATTGTTTTGGGATTGCCTTGCGCCTTTTGTGTCGCGGTTTATACTATCTGGATATGCTTTTTCTTGTTGGCTGGAATGAGGGGGTGAGCATGATCATGAACCTGTTTTCTTCGCGCCCCGAGCATCCGCTGGGAGAGCCCAAGGAACTCAAACGTGTTTTGGCGGAGTTGCCGTTGGATAACGCGTTCAAGACGGTTGATGAGATCCACGGCTGGTTGGAGTCGTTGCGTCACGCGGAAGGGTTTCGCGTCGATCACCTTTTCGATGTCGTACGACAGCTCGATGAGATCGGCTTGCATCATGTTCGACGCTTGACGCGGGATTATCTTCATTCGCCGCGCTTGTCGAAGAGCGAAGAACGTCGCCTCTGGACGATGTGCTTCAACTACTGGGGCGAAGTGGCTGGCCTCTACGCGCTGTGTGTGCAAGCGTGTGAGCGAAATCCGAAAGACAAGTCTGTCGAATCGATGAAGACCCATCTGCCGTTGATGACGGCTCGGCTCGTGGCGTCGCGGGCGGTTCAGCAAAAATGGATGGCATATCGGTATGGAATCGTCGGTGAGGACTTGTGGCGTGGTATCGGTAGCCCCTATCTAACCGCTGTCGCTGCAGGTTACGCGCAAAAGCCGGTACAGCTCTATCCCGCGCAGCCGGGCCTGACCAGTGTCGGGCAGCAGTATTTGCAGGCCTTGGTGCTTGCTTCGTCGTCCACCGATAGCCTGATGCCGCTGGAGATCGAGCTGGCGGACAGACTGATCACGCATCTCCTGCCCGGTTTCTCGTTCGTCGAATCTTGTCAGCAGGATAGTGTGTATTGGATCGATGCGGCCGAGGGGAAGCCGCCGATTCGCCTGGCTCGCTCCCCGCTGCAATTGACACCTGGCATGCGTTTCTTTGCACCCGGCGATGCGCATCGGGTGTTGCAGGAGCTCATCCGCGTGGTCGAGCGCGGTGAGGTACCAAAGGATCTCAATCTGGGCGGCGAGTACCCGGCCCGTATCGTTCTGCCGGTGCTCCGGCATTTGGCAATGTACTGGGCGCCTGAGCCGCCACAGCGTTCGCATCCGCGTCATCCGGTCAAGACACGCATGGCGGTCATCCAGGGGTTTGATGATTGCTTCACGCTTTTTTCCGGTAGCGTGGCGCGGCTGGGGAAGGAGCGGACGGCTGAGAGCTGGATTGTCGAAAACGTCAGCCTGGGCGGTTTTCGTGCCCGTGTTGAAACGCTCGGCGAGTGGCTAAAGATCGGCGTATTGCTGGGCATGCAGCCGGAAGGGGGGGAAAACTGGGTGCTTGGGGTTGTTCGGCGGTGTAGCAAAGACTCGGAAAGCCAAGCCAGTGTTGGCATCCAGTCCTTGTCGCGGCAACCCCGCAGCATCGAATTGCGTTCGCGTGCTGCCGGCTTTTCGGCGACCGGTGCCATTCCCGGAATTTGCCTGGACGATCTGGTTGCGGATGGTGATGTCCGCGTGGTGTTGCCGTTGGGGAATTTTGATGTCCGGGAAAGCCTTGAGTTCTTCGACGGTGAACGCCGTTGCCTATTGACCCCGATTGAACTTGAAACGTCCGGCGCGAATTTTGAAATTGCGCGCTATCGTTGGGCGAGGGCTGACTAATTCTCTGCGGGGGGGCCGTCTTCCAGCGTTTTGAGGAACTGGAAGATGGTCCGGAAGCTCTTGGGCGGCTTGTTCTGCTCCCGCTCCTTGAGGGCGGCACGGCGCAGCGAACGGAGCTGCTGCAAGTCGGCTAGTGGGTACTGCGATGCGATATCGTGCAACACCTTCTCATCGGCAAGCAGGTCGTCACGAAGCTTTTCCAGGCGATGCAGCTTGGCCGTTTCTCCGGCTGATTCGCCGCGGGCCGCAGCGATTGCGGTGCGAATGGGTTCTGGTTCGATCGCGCGCATCAGCTTGCCGATATACTGCATTTGCCGACGTCGTGCCTCGTCGTGGCGCGGCATGCGCCGCGCTTCACCGATCGCTTCGCGCAACTCTTCCGGAATGTCGATCCGCTTGATGCGGTCACCCGGGAGGGCGACGAGTTCTTCGCCTAATGCTTGAAGTTCCTCCATGGCCCGCTTGCGTCGGGTTTTCGAGAGAGGGAGGGTTTCGTCTTCGAGGGCAGTCATGAGGGGCGGTTCTGATCGGTGCGCGGCTAGGCCGTGTCGTGGCAAGGAACTGCTATGATACCGGCTTTCCATGTCAGATGTTTCCTCTCATGTCTAGAGACCATGCCGTACCGACGGCCGAATCGCGCTTTGCGCATCCGCTTTCCGCGTTGCACGAGTTGGCCGGCGATGTTCTTCGGCATGCCAGGCAGTTGGGGGCCAGCGACTGCGAAGTCGATGTTTCCGAAGGCTTCGGCCAAGGTGTCACGGTTCGCTGTGGGGCGGTGGAAACCATCGAGTACAACCGCGACAAAGGGATTGGCGTCACCATTTATCTTGGACAGCGCAAGGGGCATGCGAGTACCTCCGATTTTTCCGCGACAGCTTTGCGCGAAACGGTTGAGGCAGCCCTCAATATTGCCCGTTTCACGGCCGAAGATCCTTGCGCTGGTTTGCCTGAGCCCGGCCTGTTGGCGACCCCTGATGACTGCGCCGTTGATCTCGATCTGTATCATCCGTGGCGCATCGGCGTCGATGAGTCGATTGAGTTGGCTCGTCGTTGTGAGCAGGCCGCCTTTTCGGTCAGTCCCCTGATCAGCAATTCCGAAGGGGCCACCGTTTCGATTCAGGAGGGCCAATTTGTCGCCGCCAATAGCCAAGGGTTTATTGGTGGCTATCCAACCTCGCGCCATTTCTTGTCGTGTTCGGTGATTGCCGGCAAGGATAATGCGATGCAACGCGATGACTGGTATTCAACGGCGCGTGATCCGCAGCGGATTGCTGCGCCCGAAGCCATTGGTGATTATGCGGCGCGGCGTGCGCTGTCCCGCCTGAATGCGCGCAAGATACGAACACGGAAAGTGCCGGTGTTGTTCGAGGCACCACTGGCGGCATCGCTGATCGGGCATTTCGTTCATGCAGCCAGTGGCGGCAGCTTGTACCGCAAAACTTCGTTTCTCGTCGATGCGCTCGGGAAGCCAATCTTTTCGAGGAAGGTGCGGATCAGTGAACGCCCGCATTTGCGCGGCGGGCTGGCTAGCAGCTTGTTCGACAACGATGGTGTTGCCACGCGTGAGCGCGACGTGGTCGCCGACGGCCTCTTGCAGGGGTATTTTCTTGGCGTCTATTCTGCGCGCAAGCTGGGTTTGCAAAGTACCGGAAACGCGGGCGGGTGCCACAACCTGATCGTTCATCCGGGCAAACACGACTTTGGCGGGCTGTTGCGAAAAATGGGGCGGGGTCTGCTGGTGACCGAGCTCCTGGGGCACGGTGTCAACTATGTCAATGGCGACTATTCGCGTGGCGCTGCCGGTTATTGGATCGAAGATGGGCAGGTTGCTTATCCGGTCGAGGAGATTACGATTGCCGGCAATCTTCGCGACATGTTCCGGCACATCGTGGCCGTTGGTAATGACGTGCTGGTGCGCGGATCGAAGCAGGTTGGCTCGATTCTGGTCGACGAGATGAAGGTGGCGGGCAATTGATCTGCCGACTGGTCTGGCTTTGGCTATAATCAACCGGTTGCTCGAACGTTGTAATGGCTGTTTTCGTTGTTCCTCAATCCCCTGGAGAATAAGATCATGGAAAGACGTTCCTTTTTGAAGAAAGCCGGTGTCGGCCTGGCCGCCGGCGCCGTGGCCGCTCCCGCGTTGGCCCAGACTGCACCGACCATCAAGTGGCGGATGGCGTCGAGCTTCCCGAAGAGCCTGGATACCCTGCATGGTTCGGCCGAATTCCTGGTCAAGCGGATTGCAGAGATGTCCGGCGGGAAATTCCAGATTCAGTTGTTTGCTGCCGGCGAGATCGTTCCGGGGCCGGGGGTGCACGACGCGGTCAAGGACGGCACGGTCGAAATCGGTTTTACCTGCTCCTATTATTATTTCGGCAAAGAACCGACCTATTGTATCGATACTGCGATTCCGTTTGGCATGAACGCCCGGCAGGTCAAGGCCTGGTATCGGCAGGGCAACGGCCAGAAGCTGATGAACGAGTTCTTCGCCAAGTCCAATCTCATGTCCATCCCGAGTGGCAATACCGGCGTTCAGATGGGTGGTTGGTATCGCAAGGAAATCAAGAGTGCGGCCGACTTCAAGGGACTCAAGATGCGCGTCGCCGGGCTGGCCGGTGCAGTACTCTCGAAGCTCGGCGTCGTGCCGCAGCAGATTGCGGGGAGTGACATTTATCCGGCACTCGAGAAAGGCACGATTGATGCCGTTGAATGGGTCGGTCCCTACGACGATCAGAAACTCGGCTTCAACAAGGTCGCCAAGTACTACTACTACCCGGCCTGGTGGGAAGGTGGTCCGCAGATTTCCACCTATATCAACCTGAAGAAGTGGGCTGAGCTGCCAAAGGAATATCAGGCGATGATCGAGGCCGCCTGTGCCGAGTGTGATACGGAGATGTGCGCGCGCTACGATGCCAAGAACCCGGCAGCCTTGAAACAACTCCTGGCCTCCGGAACGAAGGTACTGCCGTTCCCGAAGGATGTCATGGAGGCGAGCTACAAGGCGGCGATGGACTACTACGCCGAAACGTCGGCCAAGTATCCGGACTTCAAGAAGATCTACGACGACTACAAGAAATTCCTGGATGAGCAAAATTTCTGGTTCCGCGTGGCGGAGAACGAATTTGCCAAATTCATGTTCAGTCGCAAGAGCTAAGCAGGTTGGCCATTGAAAACGGGGGCTGTGCCCCCGTTTTCTTGTGGATGCCGGCTGTGTCATTTCCCCATTTCTCGGAGAAAACCGATCATGGAAAGACGTTCCTTTTTGAAAAAGGCCAGCG
>CAYUYI010000076.1:0-8421 GCA_964448995.1 uncultured Propionivibrio sp.
AGTGCCACCACGACTTCACCCCAAGCGCTCGGGGCGGACTTCCGCGCTTCTCTGGCCGTCGGTCTTGCCACCCTTCAAGCGCAATCCGTTGGCCTTTTGCTTGGCTCCCCACTCTCCGTAGACGCCCCTCTTGGCAACGACTGGTTTTCTTCTCCGACGACCAACAGCATATCGTTGGCACAAACCGGCAAATCTGTTTCCGGCCTTTCAGCCACCGGTCGCAATTTGTCGCTATTTGACCCCGAATCAGCCTACCAAATGATGACGGAAATCAACGCCCGCGAGGTTCGCTACAAGGCACAATCAGCCGAACTCAGCCAGATGAGCAATGCGGTAGGTGCCTTGCTGAAGTCCGCTCAAAAACTGGGCAGCACCGTTGACGACGTTACCGCGTCCGCTTCCGTGCACGCGCAGCTTCAGTCATTTGTCACCACATACAACGACTGGATTTCGCGCTTTCAAGACACGATTGAACCTGGCGGCGTTCTGGACGGCACCCAGGCCGCCGAACTCTCCCTTTATGAATTCCGACAAAGTATCGAAAACCCCTTCAACGGCGCCGCCTCAGGCCTACATGGCCTCAAAGACCTGGGCCTCACAATCGACCCGACCACACACCGAGCGTCACTCGACGCAACACGACTCGATACCGTACTGGCCTCATCGCACCACGGCGTGATCGAAACCATCAAAGCGTTTTCCGAGAGTTTTGCGCAAACCGCCACGTTTCTCAACGCCGATCGAGGCTTGATCGCCAACCGGCTGAGCAATCTCGACCACGCCATCGACTATATCGCTGACAACAAGACGTCTCTCCAGTCAGAATTCGGACTGGGCGATCCGGCAACACCGTTACCCGCCATCGCGCAGGCGATCGCGAGTTACAACCGGATGTACACGCTCTGACGTACCACCTATAATCAGGGCGCCAGTGCTGAGAAAGAGACCGGAGCCCGACGATGCCAACCGAAACGAACCAGAATTTTCTCGAAAGCAGAACATTCGACGAAATCCATCCGGGCGAGAGCGCCTCGCTGACCCGCACGCTTCGGGCAGAAGATATTCAACTGTTCGCCATCATGTCCGGCGACATCAATCCGGCCATCGTCGATCGTGGATTCGCAAATAGCGGGACCTTCAGGAAGGTCATCGCTCACGGTATGTGGAGCGCGTCACTGATTTCGACGACGCTGGGTACGCAGTTTCCCGGACCGGGAACCATTCTGGTTGAACAATCGATCCAGTTCGTCCAGCCAGTCGCCATCGGAGACACAATTACCATCACCGTGACAGTTCGCGATAAGATCCCGCACAACCATCACATCCTGTTCGACTGTCTGTGTGCCAATCAGAATGGGGCTCCCGTTGTCAGAGGCACGGTTGTCGTCATGGCACCAAAAGAAAAATTCCGCACGCCCCGTGTCGAACTGCCGGATGTCACCATCTCTGACAAATACGCCCGCCTGCAAGCCCTTGTCGCTCGCGCCAAAGGGCTCACTCCGATCCACATGGCGGTTGTTCATCCGTGCGACAAGGAATCACTCAAAGGCGCGCTGATGGCGGCCGAAGCAGGATTGATCACGCCAATCCTGGTGGGCCCGCAGGCAAAGCTACGCGCCATCGCAGCGGATAATGAATTTGATATCTCACGGCATCGCATCATTGATGTCGAACACAGCCACGACGCAGCGACAGCAGCCGTCGCGCTGGTGCGCAACGGCGAGGCCGAAGCGCTCATGAAAGGCAGCTTGCATACCGACGAACTGATGGCGGCAATCGTCCCGCGCTCTGCGGGACTGCGCACAGCCAGACGCATCAGCCACGTATTCCTGATGGATGTCCCGACTTATCCGCGACCGATCATGATCACCGACGCAGCGATCAACATCGCACCGGAACTCGAAGACAAGGCCGACATCATTCGCAATGCCATCGATCTGGCTCACATCATCGGAAATCCGGAACCCCGGGTAGCCATTCTATCGGCAGTCGAAACGATCACCCCCAAGATCCAGTCGACGCTGGACGCCGCAGCACTCTGCAAAATGGCCGATCGCGGTCAGATCAACGGCGGGCTGCTCGACGGACCGCTGGCTTTCGACAACGCCGTATCGATGATGGCCGCCAAGACCAAGGGGATCAACTCAAAAGTCGCCGGTGCGGCTGATATCTTGGTCGTTCCCGATCTGGAGTCCGGCAACATGCTGGCCAAGCAGCTCGAATATCTGGCACATGCCTTGACCGCCGGAATCGTACTCGGCGCGCGCGTACCCGTCGTGCTGACCAGTCGGGCCGATACGGCCGAAACCCGCATGGCTTCTTGCGTGATCGCCACGCTGATCGCACACCACAATCGTACGCAACCGCTGGATAGCGCACGATAACCAGCCGCTTTTAAACAAAAAAACGGGGCGACCTCAGCCGCCCCGCTTCCTGCCGGAAGTCGATCTACTTCCGAACGATATCGCGCGTGTCTCGCGCGATAACCAGTTCTTCATTGGTGGGGACAACCATCACCTTGATCGGCGAATCGGCGGTCGAAATCACCACTTCCTTGCCACGCGCATTGTTCGCCGCCGCATCGAGACGGATACCAAGCGCGGTCAATCGCTCGACGACCGAAGCACGAAAATCGATACCATTTTCACCAATTCCTCCCGTAAAAATGATCGCATCGACTCGTCCCAACTCGATTGCATAGGCGCCGATATACTTGAGCGCGCGGTGGCGCAGCACATCCACAGCGAGTTTGGCCCGCTCGTGACCTTCCTTGGCAGCACTTTCGATATCCCGCATATCGGAACTGATGCCAGAAAGGCCGAGGAGTCCCGATTTCTTGTTGAGCGCATTGTCGATATCCGCGAAGCTCATGTTGTTGTTATCGGCGAGAAACTTGGGAATGCCGGCATCGATATCGCCACTACGCGTCCCCATGACGATACCTTCCAGCGGCGTCATGCCCATACTGGTATCGTAGGACTTTCCTGCCTTGATAGCGGTGAAAGAGGAACCGTTGCCCATATGGCAAGTGATGCAATTGAACTTATCTTTGGCAATACCGAGAATATCGGCTGCACGCTCGGAAACGAAGCGATGCGAGGTGCCATGAAAGCCGTAACGGCGAACGTGATGCTTCTCATACCACTCGTAGGGCACTGCGTAGAGATACGACTCCGGCGGCATGGTCGCATGGAATGCCGTGTCAAACACGCCGACGTTCGGAACACCTGGCAGTGCCTGCATCATGGCCTCGATCCCGGTGATGTTCGGCGGATTGTGCAGCGGCGCCAGCGGGATGTTTTCCTTGAGTGCTTCGATCACTGCTTCGGTGATCAGCACCGACCCCGAGAACTTCTCGGCGCCATGAACCACGCGATGACCGACCGCTTTGATATCGGACAATGACTTGATGACCCCGACCTTCGCATCGATCAATTTGCTCAACACCAGTTTGATCGCCGATTCGTGATCGGCAATCGCCGCCACTTCCTTGATTTTTTCTCCCCCGGTCGGCTCGTAGGCAAGAATCGAATCATCCATACCGATACGCTCGACCAAGCCTGCCGCGACCCGATTCTCATTCGACATGTCAAGCAACTGGTACTTGAATGAAGAACTCCCGCAATTCAGAACGAATACGAACATGTTTTATCCCTTTGTATTTGTTGCGATAACTAACAAAAGCGCTTGACGATCATTCCACTCCCAAATCGCGAGCGAAGCCAGAAAAAACGAAGAATCGCAAACCACACCGCATCCCGCATGACGAATCCGATACAGTCGCAGGTATTCATGCCGTCATTTTACCGCATAATGAAATCATTAACCACAATATGGTTTATGAAGAAACGCAATGCCGTGATTTCAAAGTCATTTCCAAAAACGCAACACCTGCACAAACAACTATATCTAGTGCACATCTTGCCTTATACCACTACATATAGTAGCTTTACGCCTTGGCCGCAATCCAGCCGGACTGACCATAATATTCCGGCAGCACGAACCGAACACAACGCACAAGATGTACCCACCAGCCACTTGGTGAGTCTGCCGAACAACCGGGCCGATGCGGGCCCTTGCTGACAACCATAGGAATATCATGAACAAGAATGACGCGCAGCAACTTTCCTTTTCTGCCATTGCCGACGCACCCGATATCGCCCCGCTTGCCGAGCAGGAGATTTCTACTGAAGTGCTCGTGGAAAAATATGCGAAAGGCGCTGAAGTCAGCGTTCATGACGTGCGTCGTCGCGTAGCTCGGGCGCTGGCTGCCAACGAAAACGAGAAGCAGCGCGCCAAATGGGAAGAACGTTTCCTGTGGGCGCAGGAGAACGGTTTTGTCCCCGCCGGGCGCATTAATTCCGCCGCTGGCACACCGCTGGCTGCAACCTTGATTAACTGTTTCGTTCAACCGGTTGGCGACTCGATCGTCGAGCATGTCGATGGTCGCCCCGGCATCTACAGCGCACTGGCCGAAGCGGCAGAAACCATGCGGCGCGGCGGCGGTGTCGGCTACGATTTTTCGTCAATCCGACCACAGGGCGCCCAAGTCAAGGGAACCCAATCTCGCGCTTCCGGCCCGGTTTCCTACATGCGGGTTTTCGACCGCTCCTGTGAAACTGTCGAATCGGCCGGCGCGCGGCGCGGCGCTCAAATGGGCGTTCTGCGTTGCGACCATCCGGATATCGAGGTTTTCATCCACGCCAAAGACCAAGGCGACTTGACGAACTTCAACATTTCGATCGGCGTCACCGACCCCTTCATGGCAGCCGTTGAGGCCGATGGCGACGTCGAGCTGACGCACCGCGCCGAACCCAATGCCGATATGAAGTCATCCGGCGCTTACCAGCGTGATGATGGCATCTGGGTCTACCGCAAGATTCGCGCGCGTGATCTGTGGGATCAGGTCATGAAGTCGACCTATGATCATGCCGAACCGGGAATTCTCTTCCTCGACCGCATGAACAAGGACAACAATCTCTACTACTGCGAGTTGATCGAGGCCACCAATCCCTGCGCCGAGCAACCTCTTCCGCCTTACGGTTGCTGCTGCCTCGGTTCGATCAACCTCACGCTGTTCGTACGCAACCCATTTTCCGATCGCGCGGAATTCGATTTTGACGCCTTCGGCGAAGTCATCAAGGTTTCGACGCGAATGCTTGACAACGTGCTCGACGTCACCGCCTGGCCGCTTGATCGCCAGAAAGAAGAAGCCGCCAACAAACGCCGCGTCGGCCTCGGCTTTACCGGGCTGGGCGATGCTCTATGCATGCTCCGTTTGCGTTACGACAGCACTGCCGCCTCCGCCATGGGCGCACGTATTGCAGAATACATGCGTAATACGGCCTACATCGCCTCGGTCGAACTGGCCAAAGAGCGTGGTCCGTTTCCGCTATTCAACGCCGAACTGTATCTCTCTGGCGGCAACTTCGCTTCGCGCCTACCCGCCGACGTGAAAGCTGAAATTCGCAAGCACGGGCTTCGCAACTCGCACCTGCTTTCGATCGCACCGACCGGCACCATCTCGCTGGCCTTTGCCGACAATGCCTCGAACGGGATCGAACCGCCCTTCTCGTGGACCTACAACCGCAAAAAACGCATGGTCGACGGCACCATCAAGGAATATGCCGTGGAAGACTATGCATGGCGTTTGTACAAGCACTTGGGGGGCGATGTCGAGAACCTGCCGGAGTACTTCGTCACTGCGCTGGAGATTTCTGCGCAGGCGCACAAAAACATGGTCGCTGCTGTCGCGCCTTACATTGACACCTCAATTTCGAAGACCGTCAATGTTCCGGCCGAGTATCCGTACGAAGATTTTCAAGATCTGTACATGAGCGCCTGGAAATCCGGACTCAAGGGTCTGGCCACCTATCGCCCCAACAGCGTACTGGGATCCGTGTTGTCAGTCGAACCGACCACCAAGCAGACCGAAGAAAAGAAACAACCGCAGGACTTCGTCAACGGCGACGCCAACCGCCGCCTGTCGATCAAGACGTTACCGGCGCCGGTGCTTTCAAGCTTGCGCTGGCCCGGCCGCCCAAGCCTGCCAGAAGGCAATATGGCTTGGACATATATGATTGAGCACGAACTCGGCAAGTTCGCGCTCTTTGTCGGCCACGTTGAACAGGAAGGCCGTTCCTGGCCGTTCGAAGCCTGGGTCAACGGCCCGGCACAACCGCGTGGTCTTGGGGCGGTGGCCAAGACGCTGTCGATGGATATGCGCGCCGACGACCACGGCTGGCTGAAACTCAAACTCGAATCGCTGGCCAAGACCCCTGACGGTGAAGGCTTTGACATGCCTTTCCCACCCTACGGTGAACGCAAGCGCATGCCATCGGTCGTCTCGGCAATGGCCAGACTGATTGAATATCGCGTCGAACAGATCGGTGCCTTCAAAAAGGAAGGCCCGACGCCGGTGCTGGATGCCCTGTTCAGCCTCAAGGAACCCAAAACCGGCACCGACGGCACCTTGTCATGGACGGTCGATGTTTACAACCCAGCCACCAACGAAGATTTCGTCCTCGGCCTCAAGGAAATCACCCTGCCCGATGGTGTCACCCGACCCTACTCCGTCTGGCTTGCAGGAAACTACCCACGCGCCCTTGATGGTCTGACCAAACTACTGTCGCTCGACATGCGCGTACTCGATCCGGCCTGGATCGGCATGAAGCTGCGCAAATTGCTCGATTACCCGGAGCCACTTGGCGATTTCATGGCCTTCGTGCCCGGCACACGCAAACAACAGACTTACCCCTCGACAGTGGCTTATATCGCCCACCTCATCATCCACCGCTACGCGATGCTTGGCATTCTCGACGAGAACGGCCTGCCCTTGCAGCAAATGGGCATGCTCGAATCGCCCACCAGCAGCACATCACCGAAGCCCACGGCCGGCAAGCTGTGCAGCGAATGCGGCAATCACACGATGATCCGCAAGGATGGCTGTGATTTTTGTACCGCCTGTGGTGCAGTCGGAACGTGTGGTTAAGGTGATGGCGGTTGTTCTTCTGCATGCTTTCTTGACATCAACATCATGACCCTCAAAAGAGCCCGACGCCACCCGGCAGTCGGGCTCTTTTTCTTTCCCTCGGCCACGATTTCTGTGAAATCTCGCGATGGCAATCTCCATTTTTGATCTGTTCAAGATCGGTATCGGTCCCAGCAGTTCGCACACGGTCGGGCCGATGCGTGCCGCTCATCTGTTCATCGCCAAGCTGGAAAAACAAGGCTTGCTAGACCGCTTGGCAAGAATCCAGTGCGAACTTTACGGGTCCCTGGCGGCAACCGGCAAAGGGCACGGTACCGACAAGGCCATTTTGCTGGGATTACTGGGCCAGGAACCGGACAGCGTTCCCGTCGACGCTATCCCTGCCATGCTTTCCCGGATACGACAGGAAAACCGTCTGCCACTACCAAACGGCAGCAGTATCAAATTTACAGAGAAGACCGACCTTAAATTCCACCGTCGGCAAATTTTGCCCCGCCATTCGAACGGAATGACCTTCACCGCCTTCAGTAAAAATGGTGAGATTCTGACATCGGGCACTTATTATTCGGTCGGTGGCGGCTTTGTCGTCAGCGATGAAATCGCTTCCGACGAGACACGGCAGCGCCGCATTGCACCGGACGAAACAATTCTGCCTTTCGCTTTTGGAAGCTGTGCCGAATTGCTCGCCATGTGCCAGGAACACGACATCTCGATCGCGGCCCTGATGCGCAAAAACGAGCGGCACTGGCGCAGTGATGCCAAAATCGACGCCGGTCTGCGCCTGATCTGGCAAACCATGCAGGACTGTGTGGCGCGCGGCTGCCGTAATTCTGGGATTCTGCCCGGTGGTTACAAGGTTCGGCGACGGGCTGCCGCACTCTACGAATCGCTGATTTCCAATCCTGAAGCCGCCTTGCGTGATCCATTACAAGTGCTCGACTGGGTCAACCTCTATGCACTGGCGGTCAACGAGGAAAACGCGGCCGGAGGCCGTGTCGTTACCGCCCCGACGAACGGTGCTGCCGGCATTATTCCGGCGGTATTGCACTATTACACACGCTTCGTTCATGGCAGCAACGAAACCGGTGTTTTCGACTTCTTGCTGACCGCCGCAGCCATCGGCCTGCTCTACAAAAAGAATGCATCCATCTCAGGAGCCGAGGTCGGCTGCCAGGGCGAAGTCGGCGTCGCTTGCTCAATGGCTGCGGGGGCTTTGTGCGCAGTCCTCGGCGGCACCCCGCAACAGGTCGAAAATGCAGCAGAAATCGGCATGGAACATCATCTTGGTCTGACCTGCGACCCGGTCGGCGGATTGGTGCAGATCCCCTGCATCGAGCGGAATGCCATCGCCGCAGTCAAGGCAATCAACGCCGCGCGCATGGCGCTGCGTGGCAACGGCATCCACTATGTCAGCCTTGACCAGGTCATCA
>CAYUYI010000077.1:0-8406 GCA_964448995.1 uncultured Propionivibrio sp.
TGATGTAGTCATAACCGGCACGGGCAGCCACGTAGGCCAGTTCCGGCGGCGGGCAACCCAGCGCCGTCAAGTGCGCCAGCGAATACTGATACGGCATGATTCCTCCTCTGCAAGCAACGGGCTGCGTGGCGGGGCATTGGTCTGCCTCGAAACTAGAGCTGCCTGCAGTTCCACCCCACCCGTCCCGTTGTCGTCAAGTCATTGTCTTTATTGATCACGGTAATTGCCTTTTTTGCATGGTAGGCACCTCTTTTGCCAAAAAGAATTGAAGCAACGGTATTTTTGCGCGATGATCGATCATTGAGGTGCGACAATCGCGCAAATTCAACCGGTGTTTCAATGAGTCCAAAACCTGAACTTGACAAGCGCGACTGGATTGCCGGGCTGGAAAAAGGTCTCCGGATCATCGAGGCTTTTAATGACGCCCACCCGCGTTTGACGGCGTCGACCGCGGCCCGGAGAACCGGAATCACGCGTTCCGCGGCGCGGCGTTACCTGCTGACCCTGCAATATCTGGGTTACCTCGAGAGTGATGGGCAGCATTTCTGGCTGGCGCCCCGGGCGTTGCGGCTCGGATGGTCCTATTTTGATTCTGCCAAAGGACCGCGGGCGGCCCAGCCGCACCTGCAACGCATCAGCATGGCGCTTGGCGGGGCTGCCTTTTTCGCGGTGCTCGACGAGGACGATGTCGTTTTCGTGGCGCGCGATGGCTCCAGTCAGGTTCAGAACGTCGGTTTTGTTCTTGGGGCGCGGCTGTCGGCCAATCTGGTGGCTGCCGGGGTGGCGATGCTGTCGTGCCATACCCAGGCGGACGTCGATCGGTGGTTGTCCGGGCGCAAGTTCGTGGCCTACACGCCTTATACCGCCACGACGGAAAGCGCTGTCCGGGAGAACATCAACAACGCCAGGAATCGTGGATACGCGCTGCTTGAACAACAGTTATCACTGTCGGTGCGCGGGATTGCCGTCCCGATCCGTAAACGCAGTGGCGAGATTGTCGGCGCGATCAGTGTCAGTTTGCCGATGGGCAGCGAATCTTCCGAGCGCGCTGTGGCGCGGGCATTGCCGCTCTTGCGTGAGGCGGAATACGCTTTGATGTCGGCATTTTGAACGTCAGGTGCTTCGGGAATCTAAATAACCGCATTCGGAGGCACCCGGCAAAGGATATACTGTCTCGAAACGACGGCCATGCTTGAGGGCGCGTGGACGAAACCAAAACAAGACAAGCAGGAGCGCGAATGGAACGGACTGCGGACCACGAGTTTATTCCCGAATTGACCAACCCGATCGGGATGGACGGGATAGAGTTCATCGAATATACGACGTCGCGCCCGCAAGCGCTGGGCGGTGTACTGGAGAGGATGGGATTCCGCCCTGTTGCCAAGCATCGCTCGCGTGAGGTGGAGCTGTATCGTCAAGGGGCGATGAATATCGTCGTCAATTCTCAGCCGGCTGATTTGCCGCGGACGGTGACACCGGTCGAGCACCCGATCCTCAGTGCCATCGCCATCCGTGTCCGTGACGCCGAGGCTGCTTTTCGGCGTGCGCTCGATCTCGGGTGCTGGGATGTCCCGCCGCGGGCACAGGCGCTGGAACTCAATATCCCGGGCATTCACGGGGTCGGTGAGAGCCTCATCTATTTTGTCGATCGTTACGACGAATTTTCGATCTTCGATATCGATTTTCGTGTGATTCCCGGTGCCGATCGCCACCCGCCGGCGTTGAGCGAACTCAGCCTTTTTGGCGTGGTTCAATACGTTGGGGTTGAGCGGGCCGAGGACTGGGTCGAGTTCTATAGCCGGATTTTCGGTTTCAGCCGGATTCCTGATGATGTTCGCTACGGCATCATGCCGCGCGGTGTTCTGTTGCAGAGCCCGTGCCGAAAGTTCTTCCTTCAACTCATCGAGCCGGAAGGGGCGGCGCAATTCGCTGCCATGGAAGAAAACCTGCAACGCATCGGTTTGGGGACGCCGGATGTCCTGAAGACGGTCTCCTGCCTCGAAAAGCGCGGGATCGAGTTTTTGTCGACCGATCGGGTTCACACCACCGAACGCGGCGCTCTGACGACTTCGTTATTGGGCGGAGTCATGTTCGAACTGGTCCACGTTTCTCCGGACGCGCAGCGCTGAAGCCATGAATTTCAATGATTTCGGAATAGATAGCGCCTCGCTTGCCGGTTCGCTGGAAACGCGCTTGGCGGCGGCGAAGCGGGCCGGTTTTACGCAGATCATGATTTCTGCGGCCGATATTGTTGGCCATCCGCAGGATACGGAAACCGCTGTGCGGGCGATTCGTGCCAGTGGCCTGAGTGTCACGGGGTTGGAAGCGCTCCGTGATTTCGAGGGGTTGAATGGTCGGATGCACGACTACAAGGTCGACGTTGCCAAGTCGATGCTCAATCTGTGTGACCGGATCCAGAGTCGTCTGCTGCTGACGGAGGCCTCTTCCTCCTCGCATGCCGATACCGATCCGGAAAAAATTGCGCAGGATTTGCGCAAGCTCGCATTCCTGGCATTGCCGAAGGGGATTCGCATCGCCTTCAAGGGGCTGTCCTGGAGTCGGACGGTCAAGGATTTTGTCAGTGCGGCGGATATCATCGCGCTCGCGGATTGCCCAAACCTGGGGCTGGCGATTGACGTCTTCGACGTTATTGCGGCGGGGATACCGCTCGATGATCTCGACGCCATTTTCACGCCGCGCGTATTTCTGGTGCAGCTCTCGGACTTCATGCTGCAGGAGGTGCGGGGCACGGAGGAGCAGTTAACGACCGCATCTCATTTCCGGGTGTTTCCGGGCGAAGGGGCGCACAGCGACATTCTTTCGAAGTTTGTCGTCAAGCTTGAAGACAACGGTTATTTCGGCAACTACAGCTTCGATGTCTATAACACCGACTACCTGCAGATGCCGCCAGAGGAAATCGCCCAAAGAGCGCGTCGGGCTGCGGATTGGCTCGGTGAAACGGTGCTACGGCGCACGCTGCCGGTGCCCAATATGGCACGCTTGAAATCGGTTGATCGGTAAGGCGAGGAGTCAGCACTCATGGAATGCCGGGTCAAGTGGATCGAAGGGGGAATGTCGTTCGTCGCCGAGACGGGGAGCAACCATGCGCTGATGATGGACGGACCCCCCGACGCCGGCGGGCGCAATCTGGCACCGCGGCCGATGGAGATGTTGCTGGCCGGTGCCGGTGGGTGTACAGCGTTCGATGTGGTGATGATTCTCCAGAAAGGCCGGCAGGCAATTACTGGCTGCGAAGTCAGCTTGCAAGCTGACCGTGCGGAATCGGACCCAAAAGTGTTTACGCGCATTCACTTCCATTTTCGGGTCAGCGGCCGGTCGCTCAAGCGCGAAGCTGTCGAGCGCGCCATCAACCTGTCGAAAGAGAAGTATTGCTCGGCTTCGATCATGCTCGGCAAAACGGCGGAAATCACTCACGATTTCGAGATCGTTGAGGTCTGATCGATGGTCGTTTGCCGGAGCGCGCCGTTTTCAGGCGGCTTGCAGCTGGCCATGTGAAAACATCGAGACTTGGTTGACGGGCAGGGGCAGCCAGGTTTCGTTATCGGTCAATGGCGACGTGGCGATCAGCGCGACGCGATCGTTCGGTGTGGTGACTTCGTTAAAATCGATCGCCAGATCCTCGTCTTTGAGATGGGCAACGGAAAACGGTGCCTGTCGAACCAGATAGTGCAATTCCGTTGAACGATGAGCGAACAGGAAATCGCCGTTCGAAAGCAGGAAATTGAAACTGCCGAAGTGCCGCGTTGTCATCGAAAATGCCTCGATCGCCGCGTGCAACGCGGCCGGGTCTGGCATCGCGTGCGGAAAACGTTGGCGCAAGGTTTGTAGCAGATGGCAGAAGGCCCGCTCGCTGTCTGTCTGTCCGACAGGCAGGAAGCTGCCATCGAACGACGGCGCATAGTCGATCAGGTTGCCGTTGTGCGCGAAGATCCAGTAGTGTCCCCACAATTCGCGCATGAACGGATGCGTGTTCTCTAATCCGGTTGGTCCTTGTGTCGCCTTGCGGATATGCGCGATGACATTCAGCGAACGGATCGGGTAGTGCCGCACCAGTTCCGCCACCGGCGAATCGCAGGACGGCTGCGGGTCGAGAAACAGCCGCACGGCGCGGCCTTCGAAAAATGCGATGCCCCAGCCGTCACGATGGATATCCGTCGCCCCGCCGCGCGCCTGAAAACCGGTAAACGAGAAACAGATGTCCGTCGGGACGTTACAGTTCATTCCAAGAAGTTCGCAAATGATCCGATCCTTTCATTCGTAGGTGGGGAAAAACGCCCGTAGAAATCAGTGTTTGCTATCCGTCTTTTCCATCATTGGTCTGTCGAGCCGCCAGCAGCGGGATACTCCCCGGGCCAGCAACCAAAGTACGGCGAGCCAGAACGTGCAAAGAAAACCCCATCCAAACATGGAGGGAGGGCACCATCCCCAGCCGCAGGCGCCATTATTCTGAAGCAAGCCGGGAATACCCAGGGAGTGGAAAAGATAGACGGAGAGATAGGGTATGGCCACGATCAGTCCGATCGGGGAGTCGAGATAAGTCGGCCAGATCAAGGCCGGTACGCAAAGCACGACGAGGGCGGCAATGAATGCGGCAAGCAATGTCAGCGTTCTGCGTTCAAACATGGCGTCTCGTCAAATACCGTATTTCTCGGGGAATGTCTTTGATCGGATTTTTTATTCGTTTTCGACCCTGATGCCGTTTTGATCGAGACAATTATACCGACGGCTCACGAATTTCGAGATCGCCGGAATGGAGGTGAATGGCCAGCCAGACGGCGCCCTGCGAGACGCTTGCCACGGTGTGCGGAATACCTGCGGGTAGAAAGACATAGTCTCCGGATTTGAGTGGGACGTGTTCATCCGCGACGATCAGTCGGGCTTCGCCCTGGACGAGCATGACCCACTCGTCCTGAGGCTGGACGTATTCGGTAGGTTCCACCGCCGACGAACTCACGATCCGTTCGACGACCAGGTTGCGATGGCGCAAGAGATCATCGAAGCGTTCGCCTTGGGTTGGTGCCTCGATGTTCAGGAATAGATTGCCGGTCTGCAGGGTCATGCTTCGTTGCCTTTGTTCAAACGATCGGGGGTTCGCCTGAGTTTTGCGGGAATCGTTGCCTTGAAGCAGCATCCCCTGGATGCGACGACGATCGTCTCGCCGTTCGCTGATTGATCGTACTTGCCGATTTGCCGATAGCGTTCAACACGGGCGTTCTCACTGTATCGGAAATACCAGATATTGTTGACGTGGCCATTGGGGGCGAGTTCTCCCCTAAGGGCGGCTTGCTCGACGCTGACAGGGAATTTACGCAAAGCGGCAACCGTCATGAATCGAGCATCCTTCCCTCGAAGTGATTCTGCTTGTGAGCACCAGGCATCGTTTTGTCGCGACTCGCGACGCCCGTTTCTCCGAAGTGGCAGGAACGACAGATCAACCGTGCTTCGTGTTGTCGCCCGGCGCAACTGCAATCATCCAAAGCCACACAAATTTTAGCTGAACACCCCTCATCCTGGTGCCGGGGTGTTGCATCTCGACTTGCCAAGGATCAAGCATTTTCCGTTTTGATATATCGAAATAATTATTAATTCGTTCACTTGGTATATTGATGGTTATAAGGTTCGTCCCAAGACAGTTATTTGGGTAATGAATCATTATGGATCTGGCGCAAGTATTGCCAAAAACAGCTATTAACCCGATTCGTGGGTTATTGAACGGGCTGATCGCTCCGTCCCGACGGACACAAGTGAATCAGGGGGCGCTAGTCGCTTCAAAGTCGGGAATTTTCGTACCGGCCACAGGGACCGACGATGCGCGAACACCTTCCTCACATCGACACGGCGCACTTTTTTCTTTGCGTGGCATCGGAAAGGCTTTCCCGGGCGGTGTGCTGGCCTTGCAAGAGATCAGTCTGGACATCCGCGAAGGCGAGATTTTCGGCATCATCGGTCGTAGCGGTGCCGGCAAAAGCACCTTGCTGCGTACGCTGAACCAGCTGGAACGCCCCAGCGAAGGCGATATCCACTTCGAAGGGCGCGACCTGTTGGCGCTGCAGGCGGGTGAGTTGCGTGAGGTGCGGCGGCGCATCGGCATGATCTTCCAGCACTTCAATCTGCTCTCCTCGCGTACCGTGGCCGGCAACATTGCTCTGCCCCTCGAGCTCGCCGGCGTGCCACAGGCGCGGATTGCCAAGCGTGTCGATGAACTGCTTGAACTCGTCGGCCTGAGCGAACAGCGTGACCGTTACCCGAGCCAGATCAGCGGCGGCCAGAAACAGCGTGTCGGCATCGCCCGGGCGCTGGCCACCGAGCCGCGCGTGCTGCTGTGCGATGAGGCGACCTCGGCGCTCGACCCCGAGACCACGCAATCGATCCTCGCGCTGCTCGCCGATATCAACCGCCGCCTGGGCCTGACCATCGTGCTGATCACCCACCAGATGCAGGTCATCAAGGCCGTTGCGCATCGCGTCGCGGTACTGGATAACGGCCGGCTCGCCGAGCTTGGCGCGGTGGCTGACATCTTCACCGCGCCCAAGCAGTCGATTACGCGCACCTTGTTGCAGGAAGTGATCGGCACAGAGATCCCGCCCGGCGTGCGCGACCGCGCCACGCGCCTGCTGGCGAGCGGCGAGGGACGCATCTGGCGGCTGGCTTTCAAGGGGGAGAGCGTCGATCGCCCCGCGCTGACCGAAGCCGCAGAGCGCTTCGGCCTCAAGATCAATTTGCTGCACGGCTACATCGACGAAATTCAGGGCGTGCCGTTCGGCTCGCTGATTGTCGCGGCGACCGGTCGGGACAGCGCTCTCGACGCTGCCGAGGCCTTTATCGAACAGCAACATGTCACGCTGGAGGAAATCAACCCATGAGCCCCGAATTGCTCCAACTTTTTCAGACGTCACTGATTGAAACCTTGTGGATGGTCGGCGTCTCGGCAGCGATCGGCACGTTGATCGGTTTGCCGCTCGGCGTGCTGCTCGTGATCACCGACCAGCAAGGCCTTTTGCAGAACCGGCCGCTCAACCGCGTCCTCGGGTTGCTCGCCAACGCCGTGCGCTCGACGCCATTCATCATCTTGCTGGTGGCAGTCATTCCGCTGACGCGCTGGATCGTCGGCACCTCGATCGGCACTTCGGCTGCCATCGTTCCGCTGACCATCGCTGCCATCCCGTTCATCGCCCGTCTGGTCGAAACCGCACTGCGCGAAGTCGATCGCGGCCTGATCGAGGCGCTGCAATCGATGGGCGCGACGCCCTGGCAAATCATCCGAGCGGTGCTGATTCCTGAAGCGCTGCCAGGCATCGTCGCCGGTCTGACGATCACGCTGGTCAGCCTGATCGGCCACTCGGCGATGGCTGGCGCGGTCGGCGGCGGCGGACTCGGCGACCTCGGCATCCGCTACGGCTATCAGCGCTTCCTGCCGGAAGTCATGACGCTCGTGGTCGTTGTGCTGATCGTGCTCGTTCAACTCATCCAGTCGGCCGGCGACCGCCTCGCCCGGCGTATCAGTCATCGTTGAAACTCACTCATTCCACGCTTTTTCCAGGAGACATTGAAATGCACTTGCCCAAACTCTTCCGCGGCCTGCTGGCTGCCACCGCCCTTGTATCCTTGACTGCGCATGCCGCGCTGAGCGAAGACAAGCCGCTGCGCATCGGCGTGACGGCCGGTCCGCATGCGCAGATTTTTGAATTCGTCAAAAAAATCGCAGAGAAAGACGGCCTCAAGCTTCAGATCGTCGAGTTTTCCGACTACGTGCAGCCGAACGCTGCGCTGGCTGCGGGCGACCTCGACGTGAATAGCTACCAGCATCAGCCGTATCTCGACAATGCCAACAAGGATCGTGGCTACAAACTGGTGTCGATCGGCCAGACGATCATCTTCCCGATCGGTCTGTATTCGAAGAAGTTCAAGTCGCTCGACCAGATCCCGACGGGCGCGCGCTTGGCCCTGCCGAACGACCCGACCAATGGGGGGCGCGTCCTGCTGCTGCTGCAAGCCCAGGGGTTGATCAAACTCAAACCCGAAGCGGGACTTAAAGCGACGCCGCTCGACGTCAGCGAAAACCCGAAGAAGCTCAAGTTCATCGAACTTGATGCCGCCCAGTTGCCGCGCGCGCTTGACGACGCCGACGTCGCGGCGGTCAACACCAACTACGCGATCCAGGCCGGACTCCTTCCCTCGCGCGATGCCATTGCCATCGAAAGCCTCAAGTCGCCCTACGCCAACGTGATCGCTGTGCGTGCTGCCGACAAGGACAGTCCAGTACTGAAAAAACTGCTCAAGGCCTATCACAACGACGAGGTCAAACAGTTCATCAAGAAGGAATTCAAGGATTCCGTCTTCGCCACCTGGTAAGGCATTCAGGATCATGAGCCTCGACACGATTCG
>CAYUYI010000078.1:0-8395 GCA_964448995.1 uncultured Propionivibrio sp.
AACAAACTCAAGGAATTGTCGAAGCGCACGACCTTTGTCCGCGTGACACAACAATTGAACGAAGTCTTTGGCAAGTCCTGAAGCGATTCAGGCGAGCGCGTTCGCCAGTCGGACATAGTCCGCCACCGACAACGCCTCGGCACGCGCTGTCGGTGCAATGCCGAGGCCCGCGAGTTCAGCTTCGGCAAAGAAATCGCGCAGCGTGTTGCGCAGCATCTTGCGGCGCTGGGAAAAGGCAGCGGCAACCAATGCCGAAAATTTTGCCTCGTTCCTGGCGTCCAGTTCCGCAGGCGGCCGTGGAATCAGCCGCACCACGGCAGAATCGACTTTCGGTGCCGGATCGAAAGATTCGGGCGGCACGTCGATCAACCAGTCAATGACAAAACGATACTGCAGCATCACTGAAAGACGCCCGTAATCAGTAGTTCCTGGCATGGCCACCATACGCTCGACGACTTCCTTCTGCAGCATGAAATGCATATCGACGACGCGCTCGGCAAAGTTCGCGAGATGAAACAACAAGGGGGTTGAAATGTTGTACGGCAGATTCCCGACCACATGCAAGCAATCGCCGGGGTAACGCAGCAACGAGCCAAAATCAAACTTCAGGGCATCCCCTTCGTGGATCGTCAGTTGCCCGGCAGGAAACCGCTGTTTCAGGCGCGCCACGATATCACGATCAATTTCAACCACGTGCAGATGGTCGACACGCCGTAGCAGCGGCTCGGTCAGCGCCCCCAGGCCGGGACCAATTTCGACGACATTGGCATCGCGCCGCGGCGCCACGGCGTTAACGATTTCCGCGATCACTTGCCGATCGATCAGAAAGTTCTGCCCGAAACGTTTGCGGGCAATATGCTGGCTCATTGGGACCGCCTCACCATTTCAATCGCCTGCCCGACAGCAGCAAACAGACTGCCGGGGTCGGCCACCCCGGCGCCGGCAATTTCGACCGCCGTGCCGTGATCGACCGAGGTACGAATGATCGGCAAACCCAGCGTCACATTGATGCCCTGCCCGAAGCTGGCGTATTTGAGTGCCGTCAGCCCCTGATCGTGGTACATCGCCAGCACGCAATCACCTTGCGCCAACAACGGCGGCGTAAACATCGTGTCTGCCGGCAACGGACCGATCAGCGTCATTCCCTCGGCACGCAGCCGATTCAAAACCGGCGAGATAATCTCGATTTCCTCTCGGCCAAGATAGCCATTCTCACCCGCATGTGGATTGAGGCCGGCAACCAGAATGCGCGGCGCGTTGATGCCGTATTTCCGGCCCATGTCGGCATGCAGGATCCGTAATGTCTGTTCAAGAGAAATCTGCGTAATCGCCGCCGGCACGTCACGCAGGGCCAGATGTGTCGTTGCCAGCGCCACGCGCAGGCCGCCGCCGGCGAGCATCATCACGACCTGCCGCGTCGCGGTTTTTTCAGCCAGATATTCGGTGTGTCCGGTAAAAGCCACGCCGGCATCATTGATGATGCCTTTGTGCACCGGCGCCGTCACCATCGCGGCAAACTCGCCGCCACGGCAGCCGTCCAGCGCCCGATCCAGCAGTTGCAAGACGTAACGCGCATTGGCCGGGTCGAGCTGCCCCGGATGTGAAACCTTCGCCAATGGCAGATGCAACACGTCAAGCGCGCCGCTCTCCGGCGGCATCCCCGGCTCCCAGGTGCGCAACCGGCACTCGAGTTTGAGTTGACGAGCCCGCGTCCTCAGCAAATCGATGTCGGCGAGGACCACCGGCTGTGCCGCGAAATCCGGCGCAGCCGCGCCGGTCAGACGCAGACAGAGTTCCGGTCCGATGCCTGCCGGCTCGCCCGAGGTCACCGCGATAACGGGCAGGCGCCCCACGGCTATTGCTCGTCGAGCCGGAGTTCGACGTAGGCACGGTCGCGCTCCTGTCGCAGCCAGTCCTGATAGGCTTCGTCCATCTTGCGCTCCTTGAGGATCTGGCGCACCGAAGCGCGCTTGCGATCAGCCGAGGCTTCCTGAACCTGACGCTCAAGCACCTGAACCAAGTGGTAGCCAAACGGTGATCGTACCGGTTCGCTCAGTTCGCCCGGCTTCAACAGATCCATGGCCCGCTCGAATTCCGGAACCGTATCGCCGGGGTAGAGCCAGCCGAGATCCCCTCCCTTCGACGCCGAACCATCCTGCGAAAAAAGACGAGCCAACTCTTCGAACTTGGCACCGTTACGGATCCGCTCATGGAGTCCGGCAATCTTGTGCCGTGCGTCAGCTTCCGAAACCAACTCATTCACTTTGATCAGGATGTGCCGTGCCCGCGTCTGCTGCACCGGTGCCATCACCATTCCACCACGCTTGGCCGCCAGTTTGACAAGGTGAAATCCGTTCGCACTGCGCAACACCGGCGCGACCTCGCCAACCCCCAGCTTGACGACGACGTCGGAAAAAATACTCGGCAACCGATCAAGCGGTCGCATACCCAGACTGCCGCCCTGAAGCCCGTCGGGCGCATCGGAGTAGGCCGCCGCAAGTTGCGCGAAATCCTCACCTGCTTTCAAGCGACCGTAAATCTGATCCGCTTTCGCTTTAAGACGCTGGATCTGCTCCGGACTCGCCGCCTCGGGACTGCGCAGCAGGATATGAGCGACCTCGTATTCTTCGCTGGCCTGATTTTCTGCTGTCTCGCCGCTCAGGAAGTTATCGATTTCGCCCTCGGAAATGACGATCTTGCTCTCCACTTCCCGTTCTCGCACTCGGGCAATCGTCATTTCCGCCCGGATTTCCTCGCGAAACTTCGCGAATGGCACACCATCCTTCTGCAAGGTTTCGCGAAACTGCGCCAGCGACATCTTGTTGCCCGCTGCGATGCGCTGCAACGCCTGCTCCAATTGCGCGTCATCGACACGCAAGCCAATCTCCTTGGCACGCTGAATCTGTATCTTGTCCATGACCAGACGCTCGAGCATTTGCCGCTCAAGCACGTCGCGTGGCGGCAAGCGCGTGCCCTGCCGCCGCAGCTGGCTGACCGCCATGTCCAGGCGGTTGTTCAACTCGACATAAGTCACCACGTCATCATTGACGACTGCCACTATACGATCCACCGGGCGGCTGCCTCGATACGTTCCGGCAGGTGCCTGGGCAAAGGCCGATGTCACCAGCACGCAAAAAAGCACCCAAGGGAAAAAGCGTTTCATCCCCATAACCTCACTGCACATAGTCAAAATCAGTATTTTGTTCATTGATCAAGCTGTAGCCCTGAATATTGCGCCGCAACATGCTGATCGGGTTGGACCCAGCACTGGCAAAATCGTTGAGTTCGAGCTGAATGAAGAACGCCGTCGACGTAGACGACGCAGTCTTAGCCACACGCTGAACCACGCCGCGCAAGACCCAGCATCCGCCACGGTACTCCAGACCGGCAACGGCCTGGACCAGGCTACCCGTCTGATTCGTACCGGTATCCTCAAAGGAATAGTTGTAACGGCCGACGCCATAGAGTTTCCCCGTCAGCGGCCACTGAGCGGAAAAATCGACCTGATTTGTCGGCGCGCTGGCGTCCTCATTGTAGCGATACGCCGCATTCAACACCTTGCCGGGTTCGGGCACATAACGCACACCAATCGACTGACGTTTGATTTTTTGGTCATCATAGTTGTACTGCAAGGCCAGGTCTGCGTAAACCTTCGGGAGAATCTGGCCGCTAAAGGCCGACAGGAAGTCGGAACGTTCCCATTTCCGGTCATCGTTCGCAGCCGTCGTGTTCGAACTCAAAGCCACCTTGTTGCGCGCAAAATAGAAGCGTTGCCCCACCATGACGCGAACGAGTTCCGCGCCCGACCCTGGATCGAGCAGGCGACTGGTCACCGCCGCGGTCAATTGATTGGCGTTATTGATACGATCCCAACCGGTGAACTGGTTTTCGCCGAAAATCTGCGCGAAGTTGAAGTCCGCCAGCGCTGAGTCGAAAACCGGAATGTTGTCCTGATTCTTGTAAGGAATATTGACGTAATAAAGCCGCGGTTCAAGCGTTTGCGTATAGTCCCGACCGAACCAGCGACTCGTCCGCTCGAAGGTCATCCCAGAATCGAGGCTCATGACCGGAACGGTCAAACTGATCGACTGCGGCACGCCCGACGCCTGACCGGAAAGCGAGTAGTTGCGGATGTTCAGGCCGACTTTCGGCGTGATGTACCAGCCCGGTTGCACATAAGGCAGCGCCACCTGCGGATAAAGCACCAGCCGCTTGCCATCCGGCTTGATCTTCGCCTCGCCATCAATGATTTGCGTTGCCCCGGTAAACACCGTGTACTGACCCATGAAACTGCTATCGGTCATGAACAGATCGGGCTTGCGGGCATTGAAGGTAATTTGCGGCAGCATGCTGTACTGCTCGCTCACCAGATTCTCGGCATCGGGCTGCAACGTCTGATATTTCTGGAAGTTGGCCGTCGCACTCCACCAGCCGCCGCCAGCATACGAAACCTGTGCCTGCTGCAGCAACTGTGTTTGAGAAATCGCCGCGATGTGACTCGACAGATCGGTAAAGTATTTGTCGTCGGAAACCTTGTTATAGTTGATCAGACCGGTAAACCCGTTCGCCGTCGTCTGCGTGTGCATCAGTGAGATCCCATAACGGTCCTCGTTCCGCAACTGATCCCCCGGCAGAACTTCAACCCGGGCCTGGCCGCGATACTGTCCGCCATAGGCCTGGTTCAAATAACGGAATTCCGTCCCCAGTTGCAATCCACGTTTGGTCATTTCGCGCGGCGTAATCGTCGCGTCCATGTTCGGTGCGATGTCCCAGTAGTACGGCACGCTGAGCGCCAGACCACTGTCGCTGGTCGCCCCGAACGACGGCGCAAGGAAGCCTGACTTGCGTTGATTGTTCAGCGAGAACGACAGCCATGGCGAATAGAATATCGGCACGTCCTTGAAATAGACGGTCGCCTCTTTGCCCTCGCCCCGCTCCTGATCGTAGTCAAGTTGAAGTTCGCTGGTCTTCGCATACCAGTCACGGCTGTCAGGCTGGCACGTCGTAAAGGTGCTGTTCGTCAATCGGAACTGGTTTTCGCCTTCGAAATCGATCCGCTCGGCTTCGCCATGCCCATCCGACATCGTGCGCCCGCGCGACGGTCCCTTGGAGGCGTTCTTGCCGAGCGAGCGCGGCAGCGCAAAGCCGGAATCCCAGTCGTCGACAGTCTTCTGTTGCTCGAGATACTGCTGGGCAAAGGCCTTGTTGGCCGCCGCCTTGCTGCCTTCCGCGGGCTGGCGTCGAAGCAGGAAGGTCGGCTGTTGGAAATACCCGATCTGGTCTTCGAGACGGAGCCGCATCTTCGGCCCGCTGATCAGATTTTCGCCCTGCGCCAAGCGAACCTTGCCTTCCGCCTCGACCTCGTCTTCAATCGGCCAATAGGTCAACCGGTCCGCGTCGAGAACCGTGCCCACCTTGCGCAATTCGGCATTCCCCTCGGCGTTGAATTCGCGTTCGACGTTGCCGCCCATGCGATAAGCGCTCAGGAACACTGGCCGCGGTTCGGTGCTGGCCTGTGGCAACGGCGTCATTGCGCGCGAGTTCTTGAGCGCCAGCGCCGGCCCCGGATCGGGGACCTCCTCCTCATCCCGCGCCCCCGTCGCAGGCATCTGCGGCGGCTGCGTTTCGGTCGACCACGAGCGGCCAGACGCGCCCGCAACCACGGCCCCGCCCTGGGCAGATGCCGGGGCGCCGGGCCGATCGATCGGCGGCAATCCCAGCAAGGCAGGATCGACGCGTAACGGGCCCAGACTGGTCACTGCCGCGCCACCTTTCGGCGCGACCGGTTTGGGTGCGGGCACCGGCACGACCGGGGCAGAACTCGAAGCAACGTTGGCAACGGGCGCCGAAGCCGGCACAGAAACGATCGGCTGCGGCGGCGTCACGGGAAGCACGACCGCTTTCGATGCAGCCACCGGCGGCGTCACGGTATCCGGTTTTTTCTCCGTCTTGGTGCCCGCAGTCATCGTTTCCTGGCGGTCGACCGGCGGCAGCCCCAGCAAGGCGGGATCGACACGCAACGGGCCCAGCGTCGTTACCGCCGCATCGCTTTTCGGCGCTGACGGCTTGGGCGCGGGCAACGGCTCGACCGGCGGAGAACTCGCAATCGCTTTTGCCGCCGAAGTCGGGGCCGGTGCCGGCATGATGGGCGACACGGCAGGCGATGCCGTCGTCGCGGGGAGAGGGGCGTCGAGTGTCTTTTCCGGCGGCGCCCGCTCGATAGTTTTAGCGGGCACAACCGCCTGAGCCGGTGGTTTTTCCGGCATTTTTTCCCGAACTGATGCGGATTCACCGGCCGTACCGGTAGCCACCGGCGGCGATATATCAACCGGCCGAACGTCGACGACCGGCTGCTCGACGCGTTTGACTTCGACTTTCGCTTTTTCGGGCGACGCCGGAACTTCATCGCGCTTGACCGGTGGCAACCCCAACAACGTCGGGTCAACGCGCAGCGGCGCCGGGGCCTGAGCCAGCGCGTCGACAGCGGTCCCGCCAGCCACCAGGCCGACAAAACCGAACAGCAAGATCCGCGCAAGAATCCTGCGCTGGGGGAAGAAATTCATCCGGTCGTTTCTGAAAAAAGCACTCCACGCGCCGCACCAGACCAAAGGGGCCGACAAAGCGGGTGGTAAAATCGACACATTCTAACATTGAGCGTTCATTTCAGCCCAAGGAGAAGCGGCATGCCGCGTACCATCCTGCTGCGCGACTGGCTTGACCAGTTGTTTCCGCGCCAGCATTCCGAACGACCCCTTTCCATTGAACCGGCCTCAGCAGACGCCAGCTTCCGCCGCTATTTTCGCGTTACCTTACCCGACGGCGACACCCGTATCGTCATGGATGCTCCGCCCGAGCATGAAGATTGTCGACCGTTCCTCAAGGTCGGGACGCTGCTCCGCGCCGCTGGCGTCAAAGCGCCAGCAGTCTTCGCCGAAGATCTGACACAGGGATTTCTGCTCCTCGCTGACCTCGGCAACACCACCTATCTCAGCGCGCTCGACGAAACATCGGCACCAAAACTCTACCAAGAGGCCAATGCTGCGCTGGTCGACATCCAGCGCGCCAGCCGCCCCGGCATTCTGCCCAACTATGAC
The DNA here is from genome assembly GCA_964448995.1 of uncultured Propionivibrio sp. GTDB lineage: Bacteria > Pseudomonadota > Gammaproteobacteria > Burkholderiales > Rhodocyclaceae > Propionivibrio. Next base: position 7,095 of record CAYUYI010000078.1, read on the forward strand.
CACGCCCTGCTCGAACGGGAACTCAATCTCTTTCCTGATTGGTATATCGCCAAACATCTCGGAATCCGTCTCGATGCTGCTCAGGAAACAGCCTTGCGCAGCGTTTTCGACAAGCTGCTCGCCAATAATTTGGCACAGACATCCGTCTTCGTTCATCGAGACTATCATTCGCGCAATCTGATGGTCCTCGACGGCGATTACCCGAACACCCCTGGCGTACTCGACTTCCAGGACGCCGTCTACGGGCCGATCACCTACGACCTCGCCTCGCTCTATCGCGATGCTTACATCAATTGGCCCGAGGCACAGGAACTCGATTTCGTCATTCGCTACTGGGAAATGGCGCGCAAAGCCCGTTTGCCGGTGCATGCCGACTTCGACGCGTTCTATCGCGACTACGAGTGGATGGGCGCACAACGCCAGCTCAAGGTGCTCGGAATCTTCGCCCGACTCTTCCACCGCGACGGCAAGGACGGCTATCTCAAGGACATGCCGCGCGTGATGGCCTATCTGCGCCGAACCTGCGAACGCTACACGGATCTGAAGCCACTGGCGCGACTGCTCGATCAACTCGAAAACAGGACCGAGAATGTCGCTTACAGTTTTTGAATTCACCACGACGCACACAACGACAATCGAAGGACGGGCTGAGCGCGTGGCGCATCGTGTCGTTTCTCATTTTGCCGCGCCCGCTGCGGTTGATCGCCTTTTCCCCACTCAATGAAAGCCATGATTCTCGCCGCCGGCCGCGGCGAACGCATGCGGCCGCTGACCGACACGACGCCGAAGCCGCTGCTGATAGCTGGCGGCAAGCCCTTGATCGTCTGGCATCTGGAGCGCTTGGCAGCCAGTGGCTTCCGTGAGATTGTCATCAACCATGCGCATCTCGGCGCGCAGATCGAGACGACACTCGGTGATGGCCGCCAGTTCGGCCTATCGATCCGTTACTCGCCGGAACCGCCCGGCGCGCTCGAAACCGCCGGCGGCATCGCTCATGCCCTACCGTTGCTTGGCAACGCGCCATTCCTCGTGGTCAACGGTGATGTCTGGTGCGACTGGGATTTCACTCGCGCCTACGATTTGCAGGACAGCATCGCCCATCTGGTTTTCGTCGACAATCCGTCGCAGCATCCGTACGGCGACTTTTGCCTCGACGGCCAGACCGTACGTTACGCCCATGACACGATCGGCCCGACCTTCACCTACGCCGGCACCGGCATCTTTTCCCCGACCTTTTTCGCCGACGTGCCGGACGGCACGGTCATGAAACTACGCCCGCTCCTCGATGCCGGCATCGCACG
>CAYUYI010000079.1:0-3804 GCA_964448995.1 uncultured Propionivibrio sp.
CGCTTCTCCATTCCACTGATAGAATGTCGACCTATACTGGCATCAGTCACCCCATGGAGATACTGTCGTGAGCCTGTCAACCGATCTCATCAAGGCAATTCGCGGAGGAAATCTGCGCGAAGTGGTCGCCGCGCTGGATGCCGGCGCACCGGTCGAGTTGCACGATGGCAAGGGCGACCCCGGACTCCCGCTGGCCATTGCCTGTTTCATGGGACACGCCGAAATCGTGCGCGAACTCGTCATGCGTGGCGCCAAGGTCAACCTTGAAGACAATAACGCACCGATTTCCCCGTTATCCATGGCCCAGCGCGGCGGGCGCACGGAAGTCATCAAGGTACTCATCGAATTGGGGGCCGAGGTGCCAGCCGGCATGCAGACCGGGCTCAATGAGCACGAACTGATGCTGGCGCGCTGGAAAGCCCAGCAGTTTGGCACGGCCAAAACAAGTGAAACTGGCCTTTCCCTGCCGGTTGTCGAGGAAATCCAGATGGTCGGCTGCTATGGTACGGACACTGCCGTCCTTGAGGCCGATGTCATGCGGGCCGCACGGGAAATGGCTGAAAAGCTGGCCGAGAAGAAAAATCAGTCCTGAAAAACTCCAGCAGTTGGTGACTTGGCAAATGCCTTACGGCAAGTACCGGGGCCGCTTGCTCGCCGATCTTCCCGGCCACTATCTCAACTGGATGGCGCGCACCGGTTTTCCGAAAGGGGCACTGGGGCAACTATTGGCCTTGATGCACGAGATCGATCACAACGGTTTGTCGCCGCTCTTGCGCCCGTTGCGCGAGAACGCTGAAAACAACGCAGCCATCGCACCACGACGACCGAGCGAAACCCGGCCCACCCCGTCCCACACGCTGGTATCGAAAAACCGGTAGTCCGGTCTTCTCACCCTCGCCCAACCAGCGAAATTGCAGATAAAAAAAGCCCCGCACTGGGCGGGGCTCTCTCCAACAGCTGCTTCCACAATCAACGATAGTCAGCCCAATTGATGCCGCGCATGTCGCCCGTCTTTTCGAACTGGCGATGCATGCCGTAGCTGGTGCTCAGCGAGAACGGCTCATGGTTGGTCTTGCTGATCTGCTTGAGGTAGTCGCGCATCTGTTCCTTGTAGTCGGGATGCACGCAATTGTTGATGATCAACTCGGCGCGCTGCAGCGGATCCTTGCCACGCAGGTCGGCGACCCCTTGTTCGGTCACGACTACCGATACCGAGTGCTCGCTGTGGTCGAGGTGCGAAACGAACGGGACAACAGCGGAGATCTTGCCGCCCTTGGCCGTCGACGGGCAGGAGAAGATCGACAGATACGCCGCGCGGGTGAAGTCGCCGGAACCGCCGATACCGTTCATCATCGTCTTGCCAAGCACGTGCGTCGAGTTGACGTTGCCGGCCAAATCGAATTCGATCGCGGTGTTCATCGAAACGATGCCCAAGCGGCGAACGATCTCCGGGTTGTTGGAGATTTCCTGCGGACGCAGCAGGATGTGGCGCTTGTAGAAATCGAGATTCCCAATCACCTTCTGCATCGCTTCCTGACTCAGGGTCAGCGACGTCGTCGAGGCAAAGTTGCAGCGGCCATTCTCGATCAGCGGGATCACCGAGTCCTGCAGCACTTCGGTGTACATCTGGAAGGACGGGATATCCTTGCTGGCACCGATCGCGCCGAGCACAGCATTGGCGATGTTGCCGACGCCCGACTGGAGCGGCAGGAACGACGAAGGAATACGACCGGCCTTCATCTCACCGGCGAGGAAATCGGCAACGTTCTGGCCGATCTGATCGGTTTCCGGCGTCGAGGGATCGAAGCCCCCGGTTTCATCCACCTGATTATTCATCACCACGGCGACGATCTTCTTCGGGTCCAGCAGGCAGATCGGCGAACCAACGCGCTGCGACGGCGAATAGATCGGGATTTCCTGACGTGCCGGCGGATCCTTCGGCTCAAGAATGTCATGCAGCCCCAGCAGCGTCGCCGGATGCGCCGAGTTGAGTTCGAGAATGATTTTTTCCGCACAGCTCAGGTAGGTCGGCGAGGCGCCAATCGAGGTCGTCAGGACAACGCCACCACCGGCCAGAATATCGCAGACTTCGACAACCGCCCAGTTGACCTTGCCCAAGGCACCGTAACGCACGTTCTGCGGCAACGCCGAAAGGTGCATATCGAAATACTTGACCTCGCCGGAATTGATCAGCTTGCGCAACGTGGGGTTGCCCATGTACGGCGTGCGGAAAGCGATGGCATTGGCTTCGGCCAACGCGCCGTCGAGCGACTTGCCGGTCGATGCGCCGGTCATCACGCCGACCTTGAACGGGCGGCCGGCCGTATGTTCACGCTTGGCCTTCTGCGCCAGTGCAAACGGCACGCACTTGGCCGCGCCGGCAGCCGTGAAGCCGCTGAAACCGATGTTGTCGCCGTTCTGGATCATTTCAGCCGCTTCTTCAGCGGTCAGAATCGGAAAGGGTAGTGCCATATCGAGTTACTCCTTTTTTCAGGTAAGCAGGTAGCAATCTGGGACAAGAACCGGCAAATGTTAGCGCATGGCATGAATGGCGCCACTACGGTTTTCCACATATTTGAACTCACCGGGAATCTGGCTGGGCCTTCAGGCTGAATTCGTCTCAGCGCCTTGAATCCTTGGAGTCGATGAACAGCGTGACCGGACCGTCATTGACCAGTTGAACCTGCATGTCGGCGCCAAAAACGCCGGTCGGCACCGGCCGCCCCAGATCCTGCCCAAGCTGACGAACAAATTGCTCGAACAATGGCCGGGAGATGACCGGTGGCGCCGCCCGAATCCACGACGGTCGATTCCCCTTGCGAACCGAGGCATAAAGCGTGAACTGGCTGACCGCCAGGATTTCGCCGCCGATATCGACAACGCTGCGGTTCATCACCCCATCGGCATCGTCAAAGATACGTAAGCCGGTCAGTTTCGACGACAACCAGCGGATATCGGCCTCACCGTCATCAGCTTCGATTCCGACCAGCAACAGCATCCCGGCACCGATAGCCCCGGCGACCTCGCCCGCCACCTCGACACTTGCCTGCCGCACGCGCTGGACGACGACTCTCATGCAACGGGTTCCTGCCGCGTCGAGGCTGCAGTCGCTTTCGGCATCCAATGCAGCGCATGAACCTGAATTTCGGGCTGCAACGTGACGTGATCAATCCCCAGCTGTTGCAACAGCTGACGCGACACCGGCAAGACGGTCGCCCAAACATCGAACGAGTCGACGACAAGATGCGCCGACAGGGCAATCCGGTTGGACGACACCGTCCAGATATGCAGATCATGGACCGAGCGCACGCCGCTCACACTCGCCAATTGACGACCGATCGCCGCCACCGACAGGTGCGCCGGAACGCCTTCCAGCAACGCCAGCAGGACTTCGCGCAACAGACGCAAACTGGAAGCGAGTATCAAGACGCAAATCAGCAGGGACAACAATGGATCGATCGGCGTCCAGCCGGTTCGCCAGATTACGGCCCCAGCCACGAGCGCTGCCACCGAGCCAAGTAGATCGCCAAGCACATGCAGCAGCGCCCCCCGCGTGTTCAGCGTCTGTTCCCCCTGCATCAACAACCACGCCACGCCCACATTGACGCATAGCCCAACGATCGCGACCAGCGTCACTGCCTCACCGTGAATGGCGACAGGCTCAAGCAGGCGGCGGACCGCCGCGACCGAAATGCCGGCGACGACCAGCGCCATGAACACCACATTGGCCAACGCAGCCAACGTCTCGACACGCCCCAACCCGTAAGTGTGGCGCGGCGAAGGCGGTCGCTTCGCCAACCAGGC
>CAYUYI010000079.1:3904-8368 GCA_964448995.1 uncultured Propionivibrio sp.
TGCGGATGCGAATGGAGTTGATCACTCATGGTCAGGCGATTATAGCCTTCCTGCGCCCCCCGCAAAGCCGGCCTGCTGCGCCATCGCCAATGTGTAAGCATCCCCATACAACAGACTGAAGACGCCACGCGGCCAGTCGGAACGGCCCGTCAATTCGGCCAAGGCAAACAGCGACGAGGGCACCTCGGTATGTGTCACGACCACCACCGTACCGCCTGCCATGAGCGCCGCAATCGCCTGGCACAAAACATGGGCAAACGGACGCATGGGATCACTACCAATCACCACCACACCGGCGTCCGCACCCCTTGGCGGTTGTTGCAAACAGGCAATGACCGCATCGACCTCCGTCGCGGCAGCCGTTTGACCGAGCGCTGACTCTTCAGTGATCAGTGCGACAAAGTGTGCGCGATAGTTTTCGAGGAGGCTCGCCAGCCGCTGCAAGAAAACACGCCGATCGTCATCGGTCGTCGCCGACCAGTCGGCAAGCGCATCCGCTGCCGACTGCATGGCCCGATCGATTTCTGTCCGGCCACAGATCGGAATGCGCCGCAGCGGCTCTGCATTGCCGGCACGGCGAACCATTCCAAACGCCGGCGGGATCGTCAGGTATGCATGGCCATCGACCCAGAGAGGAAGAACGGGAATCTCGGCGTCACGGTTCGGCATTCAGTCAGTCTCCTACATTAAATTGGCCGTCGGAGCGCCTATTGTAAGCGCCCGGATCTTGCGATGACCTTGCGCGCGAAACTGCTGCGGACAGTTGGGTCCATGGTGGCAGTCCGTCGCGAAGACGGTCGACACGGAGACTTCAGTATTGCCAAAACCGTAGTCAGACTGGCCGAACAGCCCGGCCTCGCGACAACTGCCGAAGGGATCGAAACCGAAAAACAACGAAAAAACTGGTTGCGATGGGCTGCGACAATGGACAAGGATTCCTTTTTTCCAGACCGCTCACCGCGGAACAGTTTGAAGCCTTCCTCAACGCGCAACAACCTCCGCCACACCGCTGATGGTGCGAATACTGGGAAAATCGCTGCCGGAGCGGGGGCGACCGCGGCCAGCGGGCAGCGACACACTCAGAAAACAGCGCCAATAAGCCATGCCTTGAGCGGATCAGTGCCGGCCAACCGGGTCTTTCTCCCCATTGATCACCCCACAGAGCTTCCCACATGATGGTAAGATATTGCGAAAGGCAAGACTCTCGCGTTCGCAAACAACTGGCCGGATGGCACTCCGAACCGTCCTCCGGCAAGCACATAACAGCAAATTCCGTAGGAAGATCATGGCAGCCCAACCCGAAGCCAAAGGTTCAATCCAGGTCATCGAACGCATGATGTCGCTGCTCGATGTCCTGGCTTCGACGAACGATGCGGCAACCCTCAAGATGCTCTCGCAGGCGACCGGCCTGCACCCGTCAACGGCGCACCGCATTCTCGCCGTCATGTCCAACGCACGCCTCGTCGAGCGACACGAGAACAGCACCTATGCGCTGGGAATCCGTCTTCTTGAACTGGGCAACATCGTCAAGTCGCGCATCAGCATCGGCGCCGTGGCCCGCCCCTTCATGCAAGACCTGCACAACCGGATCGGCGAAGCCATCAATCTCGGCATCCGCGATCAGGATGAAATCGTGTATGTCGAACGCACGTCCAGTGGTCGCTCGCTGGTTCGTGTCGTTTATCTGGTCGGCGGACGCGCCCCGCTGCACCTGACCTCGCTCGGCAAATTGTTTCTGGCCGCCGACAGCGCCAACGAAATCCGCGCCTACGCCAAGCGTACCGGACTACCGGGAAAGACCGAACGGTCGTTGACCCGTCTGGACGCTCTCGAGAATGATCTTGAGAAGGTACGCAAGACCGGAATCGCCTACGACATGGAAGAAGCGGAAATCGGCCTGCGCTGCGTCGCGACGCCGATTTTCGACGACGAAGGGCACATTGCCGCGGGCCTTTCGATCTCGGCCCCGACAGACCGCCACAAAGCGGATTGGGAACTACAGCTCAAGCAGACGGCCGGTGAAATTTCACGCGCCCTTGGCTATCGTCCGTCACCGCGCTGAAAACACGTACCCAGCAAAAAGGCCGCGAAACTGCGGCCTTTTTGCTGGGTGTTCCTTTTTTTTGCAAACGTTTCAGACGGGACGAGAGGCGGTGTTACCCCGACACCCTGCCAGAAAAATGAGGCGGCGCAGCGGGGGCCGTTGCGTGGGTTGGTGCCTTGCGTGCGGCCTGGGCACTCTCCATCCACCGTTTGATGCGGTTCGCATCCCCCACGCGCGTCAGTTTCCCGACCGAATCGAGCAAGACGATGACCACCGGTTTCTCGGCGACACGCGCCTGCATCACCAGACACTTGCCGGCCTCATGGATGTAGCCGGTTTTCGACAAGCCCACGTCCCAGGACGGACTCTTGACCAACGGGTTGGTATTGCGGAAAGCCAGTTCGCGCCCACTGATATCGACCGTCGCCTCCGACGTCGTCGACCACTCGCGAATCAGCGGATAGCGATACGCGGCCGACACCATCCGTGCCAGATCATGGGCGGTCGACACGTTGTTGCTGCTCAGTCCGGTCGGGTCTTCAAAGCGCGTGTTCGTCATCCCCAACGCCTGGGCCTTGGCATTCATCGCCGCGACGAATGCCCCCAGACCACCTGAATAATGGCGGGCCAGCGCATGCGCCGCACGGTTCTCGGACGACATCAGTGCCAGCAGCAACGCCGTTTCGCGGCTCAGGACCGAACCGACCTGCAAGCGCGAGCGGCTGCCCCGCAGCATATCGACGTCCTCTTCGGCAATGGCAATCGGTGCCTGCAAATCGGGGGCGCTGTCCAGCACCACCATGGCCATCATCAGCTTGGTGATCGACGCAATCGGCGACACGGCATCGGCATTTTTCTGGAACAGCGCATCGCCGGCATGTTGATCAAAAACCAGAGCGGATGCCGAATGAACGGCGAGCTTTTTCGCATCCTGCCAAGATTCCGTCGCGCTCACCGCATGACGCACCCGCCCCGTCGAAGCCAACGCCGCCGTACTCCCCTTAGTCTTTGCCGAGATCTGTTTCGTCGGTTTGGCCACCTTTGCCGCTGTTGCCTTGTTCTTGACCTTTTCTGAAACGGTGCGCACCTTGCCCTTGTCGGGGTTCGCTGAAGGGGCAACAGAGGTCGCTGCAACGGCAAAACCGCTGGTCAATAAAATGGCCGCCAACCAGGCCGCGTTCAACCGGAAACGCATTGGATCGATTCTCCTGCGGTAAATCAATGAAAAAACCGCGCCGATTCTAAGCGATTTCTTGCACAAAAAAGCAAAATAGCGCAAAAACAGCAGGATACATAAACAATTTAACAAACAACGTCAATGCTAGCACGTTCCCTGATGAATTGCGCAAGACATCTTGCGGGAAAAACCGTGACACAGGATGGGCGTTCGTGGAAAGCCACAACGGGGAAAGCATGAGCGCAAGCAGAATTGATGTGATAGCATTTCCGTCGCCCGAATAATGGCACCAAAAAGCATGACGAAGCACCTATCAAAACGCGGGGTTTGCTCATCCCACCCGACCAGGGAGCGTGTTTGGTTTTCCTGCCGCCCCCCGCACAAAAACAAGGGTCACCCTCACTCCGCGACGCAATACAGTTTCTCCGCTTTTCCACTAATCCCATAGAAAGAAGAGAGAGTATCGCCATGAGTCAAACTGTCGCAATCAATGCACCTGAATACGTCAAGCACGAAGGTCTCAAGAAGTGGGTCGCCGAAATCGCCGCATTGACCACCCCTGAACGCGTCGTCTGGGCTGACGGCTCGCAAGAAGAATACGATCGCCTGTGTCAGGAACTCGTCGACGCCGGCACCTTTATCAAGCTCAAAAAACGCAAGAACTCGTTCCTCGCCTTCTCCGACCCGTCCGACGTGGCACGTGTAGAGGACCGCACCTACATCTGCTCGGAGAAAAAGGAAGACGCCGGCCCGACCAACAACTGGGAAGACCCGAAGAAAATGCGTGAAACCCTCAGCGGCCTGTTCAAGGGTTGCATGAAGGGCCGCACGATGTACGTCATCCCCTTCTCAATGGGTCCGCTCGGTTCGCCGATCGCGCAAATCGGCATCGAAATCACCGATTCGGCCTATGTGGTCACCAACATGCGCATCATGACGCGCATGGGCAAGGATGTTTTCCCGATTCTCGGCACCGACGGCGAGTACGTTCCCTGCGTACACTCAATTGGCGCGCCAAAGGAACCGGGCACGAAGGATCCGAAATGGCCGTGCAACCCGACCACGAAGTACATCGTGCACTATCCGGAAACGCGTGAAATCTGGTCCTACGGTTCTGGCTACGGCGGCAACGCCCTGCTCGGCAAGAAGTGCCTGGCCCTGCGTATTGCCTCGAACATGGCGCGTGACGGCGGCTGGCTGGCCGAACACATGCTCATCCTCGGCGTCGAATCGCCAACCGGAG
>CAYUYI010000080.1:0-6418 GCA_964448995.1 uncultured Propionivibrio sp.
AGGCTGCGATATGCTTCCGCCCTTCGCAACGAAGGAACCGCCATGCCGTTGATGCCGGAACAATGCTATGCCTTTCTCGCGGCAGCCATCCTGATCACTCTGTCGCCCGGCCCAGATAACCTGATGGTCCTGGGCGTGGGGGTTTCGCATGGGCGGCGGCACGGCATGGCGTTTGGCCTGGGTTGCGCACTCGGTTGCCTGAGCCATACGTTGTTGGCGGTCATGGGCGTCAGTGCCCTGATTGCCGCGTCGCCAATTGCTTTTGTCGTGCTGAAATTGAGCGGTGGCCTGTATCTGGTCTGGCTCGGCGTTCAGGCGCTGCGCAGTCGTTCCCGGATCAGAATTGGCGAGTCGAACACGTTGAGAACGTCGCCGTTGCGACTTTTTGCCAAGGGTTTGCTTGCCAACGCGATCAACCCCAAAGTGATTCTCTTTTTCCTCTCGTTCCTGCCCCAGTTTGTCAGCCTAGATCGAGGGGCTGTTGCTCTTCAGACGGGATTGTTGGGGGTGATGTTTACGCTTCAAGCCGGCGTGATTTTTGTCATGCTTGGCTATTTTTCGGGCGTAGTCGGGCAATGGCTGAACGACCATGCCCGTGCCGGAACCTGGCTTGACCGGGTGGTTGGCGTCATTTTTGTCGGGTTAGGGGTGCGGCTGATTCTCGTCCGGTGAGCGTCGCAACGGTCGGATGGGGCGCTCTCTTCAGGCGGGGAAATGCGCGAAATCTTGCCCTGTTGCGGCGAGAACACCTTGCCACGCCGGGCTGCTAAGGTCCAGTTGTTTTTTGCGGCTGGCCAGTAGCTCGATCGGTACGTGCGTGAAGACATCGTGTTGCAGACCGATCACCAGCCCGGTTTTGCCCGCCATGGCGGCGTGTACCGCATTGCGCGCGAAAAAGTCGCAGAGAATGGCATCTTCTGCACCCGCTGGCACACTGCGCACGATGTAACTCGGATCGATATAGCGGAGCGTGAAGGGAATGCCTTCCTGTTTGAAATAGGCGTCGATGTGATCGCGCAGAAAGATACCGATATCTTTGGATTTGAGATTGCCGGAGGCGTCAAACTGCTTTTCGTGCGTATCCATCAGATGTTGCCCGGCGCCCTCGGCAACAAGGATCACTGCGTGTGCCCGTTCGACGACGCGCTTTTTGAGCGCCGCCAGAAAGCCGTTTTCGCCGTCAAGCACGAATGCGGCCTCAGGAACCAGGGTGAAGTTGACATCTTGGCTGGCGATTGTGGCGCCCGCGGCGATAAATCCCGCGTTGCGGCCCATGATTTTGACCACGACAATCCCGTTATGCACGCTGTGCGCCTCGGTGTGCGCGCAGGTGATCACCTTGGTGGCCTCTTCGACAGCGCTCAGGTAACCAAAGGTGCGCGAAACAAAGGGCACGTCATTGTCGATGGTCTTCGGGATGCCGACGACGGCAAGTGCGTGTCCGCGTGACTTGGCTTCCTGGAATAGGGCCGCGCCGCCGCGCTGGGTGCCGTCGCCGCCGACGACGAACAGCATGTCGATCTTACGCCGGATCAGGTTGTCGACCGCGACGCTGACATCGACTGGGCCGCGCGAAGTGTTGAGTACCGAGCCGCCTTCCTTGTGAATGTTTTCCACAAAGGCAGGCGTCAACGGAATCGGCTCTTCCCCGCGCCAAGGATCGAGGCCTTGATAACCATTTACGAAACCGAGAATTTCCCGCAAACCATAGACGTGGTGGAGTTGCAGGACCAGCGAGCGAATGACGTTGTTGAGGCCGGGGCACAGCCCCCCGCAGGTGACAATTCCGGCACGCGTCTTTTTGGGGTCAAAGAACAATTTTTCGCGCGGACCGGCGACTTCGAGCAACAACTCCTCCGTCGGTGGCGCATCCGGATCGACGATGGCATTGAACAGGACACGGGCCTTGTCGCTGACAAAACAGGAAAGCGGTGAGGCGTGGCGGGCTTCGCCGAGAACGGTGATATTCATTGAGTGCCTGTACGCAGGGATGACTCGGAGCGCCTAGTATCCTCCGATAGCACTTTGTCGGTCAAACTCGTGGCGAAACGATGGTTCTGCCTTGATCGGGTAGAATCATGCGCCATGAAAATGACGAACTGGATTTTGTCGATACTTGTTCTTGTCCCGATGGCACTGCCGGCCCGTGCCGAATGGCAGGAAATCGAGAAATTCGAGGATGGGATGCGCGTTTATGTCGATCGCGCAACGGCGCGCCGTGACGGGGAGACTGCTCAGGTGGTTCATCTGGTCCGTTGGGCGGAGCCGCAGGAAGAAAATGGCCAGGCAGCCTATCGCTCGACCGTTGTGCGCACGGTCTATGATTGCCGGAACAAGCGCGAACGGTATTTGTCTTCGTTGTCCTTCAGCGGGCCGATGGGTGATGGCATTAAAGTCGCCGCGGATGGGCAGGAGGTCGAGCACTGGTACTCGATCTCCGACGCATCAATGGAAGAGAAGTTGTGGAAGGTGGCGTGTTCAGCACGCTAGCACGCAGAAAGGGGCGTCCGGTCAAAGGTGCAGGTAGCCCATCGCACCCACAGCCAGTCCCAGACCCGTGGCGCCATAGACGCCGGCCAGTAACCAGCGTTTGCGCGTCAGCAGTGTGATGGCCGAGAGGGCAATGGCGATCTGAAGTAGTGTGGTGGCCAGCGCCCAGCGGCCATGTACGTGCATTTCCAACTCGCTCTTTTTGTCGGCTTTTTGGGCGAGCGCTTCCAGTTTTTCGGCTGAAGCCTTGATTTCTTCCTTTTCGTTTTTGTAGCGGGTGACTTCCTGTACGTATTTTGCGCGAGCGTCGCCTTTGGTCAGGTCGATGGAAAGCTCCGCGAGATTCTGCTTGTTGCTTTTGGCCTGATAATAGTTCCACTGGTTCGAGGCCGATGTTTTCTGGATGGCGGCCTCGTTCTTGTGGAGCAGGGCGGCGTTTTGTGTGTGGCCACCCATGTAACCGAATATGGCGCCGACAGTGGACAGAATCGCGGTCAGGACGGCAAGCCGGGCGGTAAAGGAATCGCCACCATGCTGGGCGATATGCTCGACTTCGTGATCGTGTGGACCGTGGACATGGAAACCGTGGCCGGACATGGGTTCTTCTCCTGAAAGCAGATAGGGGTGATTGCCAGCGGCGAAGTATCTCCGCCACTGGCGTGTGCGTCAATGCACGCTTGCGAGCAGGAACGGCGCCAATGCATACATCTGCCATAATAGGAAGTGTTGAATAACGGCATCGGTAAGAATGCGATGGCTTCGGAGATGAATTTCGCGGTGATTTGCCTGTGTGCGGAATGGTGCGGAACCTGCCGCGATTATCGGGCAGGATTCGAATCGTTGGCCGAGATGTTTCCAAACATGCGTTTCCGTTGGTTGGATATCGAAGATTGTGCCGATGACATGGGCGACCTCGATGTCGAAAACTTCCCCACATTATTGATCCGGCGGGGCAGCGCTGTGTTGTTCTTCGGGGCGATGCTGCCGCACCTTGGGCACTTGAGACGAACACTGGAGACTTTTGGCGAACAGACGCCCGAGGAAAGCGTTCATTACGCTCGATCGAATCCAGAGCGGCTCGCCTGGCAATCCAATCGTGATCTGGTAGACCTGAGCGCCGATGAGTGACCGGCTCCGTCATTCCCTTCGCTTTCCCCTGCTTCCGGCGGGCGGCGGGCTGGTGATTTTACTGTTGTCGATGGTGCTGCTGCTGGGCGGGCAGTTGTGGCTGAGTTATCGCGATCAAATCAGGACGGCGGAGATCAGCGCACACAACTTGGCCGCGATTTTTGAGGCACGGTTCGAGGCCGCCTTGCGCCGGATCGATGCCGATCTGATCATCCTGGCGGGGGAAATCCCGGCGTCAGCGCTGCACCCGGCGGCGGTTGCTCACTTTGCGCCGGAAGTGAGTGCCAGTCTTGAACGGCGAATGCTCAACCGTGACGAGATGTCAGGCTATCGTGTGCTTGATGCGCAAGGCGAATTGCTCTATTTTTCCGGCCACCTGAACGTGCACAACTTGAGTCTGGCAGATCGCTCGTATTTTCAGCAGCTGCGCGATGATCCTGGCGCTGGGCTGGTGATTTCCGAGGTTCTCACGGCGCGCGCCCTCGAAAAAGAAGTGCTTATCTTGGCGCGTGGGCTGCGGGATGCCAAAGGGCGATTTTTGGGCGTGGTTTATGGGCAAATTGATCTTGCCTACTACCGACGGCAGTTTGAATCGCTTGATCTTGGCAAGCACGGCTTGATCGCTTTGCGACGCGATAATCACGCGCTGGTACTGCGATTTCCCGATCTTCCCGGGGAAATCAATAAGTCCCTGCCCGAACGCCATCCCGTCGTGCAGCGGATGGCATCCGGTGCGCGGGGAATGTCCTTGCACTACGAAGCGGCGCCGGATTTTGTTCCGCGCATTCTGAGCATTGTCAGAATGCGCGATTTCCCTTTTTATTTTGCTGTCGGTTTTGGCCGTAGCGAGGTGCTTGATGTCTGGCACCAGCAGGTCGTGGTCGTGGTGGCTTCCGCTGTGATGCTGTTTTTGCTGGTGGCGGCTTTGCTTGCACGTCTTTGGCGGGCGCAGACGCGCCAGCAACGAATGTTGCAAGATCTGGCCGCCAGCGAGGCACAATTTCGCGAATTGACCCAACTGGTTCCGGTTGGGATCGCCTATTTCGATTGTGACGGGAAGTGTACGTATGTGAATGATCGTTGTGCTGCGATCGCCGGTCGCGACCGGTTGGCCATGACCGGGGTAACGTGGAGTGAGTTCGTTCATCCGGATGATTTCGATGTCCTGCCGAGCCGTAGCATTTCGGCCGATGTTGCGCTATCGCAGGCCTATGCCCGCGAGTTGCGTTTTATCCAGCCGGGCGGCCAAGTGTCTTACGCGCTGGCAGAGGTTCAGGCGGGAATCGGTCCGGAAGAGAGAGGGCGGGGGTATCTTGCTGCGCTGACTGACATTACGGAGCGCAAGCAGACTGAGGCTGAATTGCTGCTTGCCAAGCAACGTGCCGAAAATGCTGATTTGAGCAAGACGCGTTTCCTCGCGGCGGCCAGCCATGATTTGCGACAGCCGATCCAGGCGATCAACCTGTTTCTCGATGCGTTGAGGCGAACCGATCTGAGCGCGGAACAGAAGACCATTGCCGATTTTCTCTCTCGTTCAGGGCATGCGTTGGGAGAGTTGCTGTACGCCTTGCTTGATTTGTCCAAGCTGGATTCCGGTCAAATCCGGCCACATCCGCGGCCGGTCGAGCTTGAGGCGTTTTTTCGTGCCATTGATGCTGAGTTTTCTACCTTAGCGCGTCAGAAAAATCTCCGTTTCAAGCTGTTTTTCCCCTTTGAGCGGCGGGTGTTGATGATCGATCCGGGGCTACTGATGAGCGTAATCCGGAATCTCGTCGATAATGCGCTGAAATATACGGAGCGGGGGGGCGTGCTGGTCGGGGCGCGCACGCGTCAGGGGCGCACGGTGATCCAGATTTGGGATACCGGCATGGGCGTTGATCCGCAGAACGGCGAACGGATTTTCGATGAGTGTTATCAGGTCAAGGATTCATTTCTTGATCGCAGTAAGGGCCTTGGGCTGGGGCTTTCAATTGCCAGGCGCATGGCTCAACTGCTCGGTTGTGAGTTGGCATACCGATCACGCTTTGGAAAGGGCTCGGTGTTTGAGGTGATGCTTCCCGAGGCCGCCGAGGAGCATGCCGCGGAAGGAATGCCCGTGGTCGAAGAGACTGTTGGAGCTTCGACGGTCACCGACGTTGATGAGTCCGCGGTTGTTGGGTGGGTCGTGGCTGTTATTGAAGATGATGCGATGGTTGCCAAGGCAGTTGAGCTTTCCCTTGATGAGCTTGGCGCCCGGGTAATGGTGTTTGATAGTGCCGAGAGTGCGCTGGAATCAGAAGCCATCCTTGCGGCTGATTTTTATGTGTCGGACTTCAATCTGCCAGGTATGGACGGCTTGCGTCTTCTTCAGACTATTCGGGACCGCCGCGCAGCACCGATTCGCGCAGTGCTGGTGACCGGAGAAGCCTTTCATCGACGCGAGACACTCGAGGCCGATTCGCCATGGCCCGTGCTCTTCAAACCGGTTGAAATGGCTGTCCTGCTTGGTGCCATGAGCGAGGAGGCGGATGGTATGGCAGGTCGGCACGATACTGAAAAAAGGGCTTGAAATGCGTCTGTGGTTTCTATCCTGTTTCTGCTTGGCGTTTTCCTGTTCGGTGCTTGCGAATGAGTTTCAGGTCGGTGATTGTGTGGTTTTTCGCGAAGGCGGCGATGGCCGGGTTCTCAAGGCGCCGACCTATTGGTGGAAGGGGCGGGTGGTCTCACTGACGACGGAGCGCCGGGAGGCTGGTCTCTGCCCTGTCGTTGCTAAACCACGCTCGTCATTCACCCGGGATGAGCGGGTGCGCTTGGCGCGAGC
>CAYUYI010000080.1:6518-8169 GCA_964448995.1 uncultured Propionivibrio sp.
AATTCCAACACCATCGTTCATGCTCAAGCTGCTTGTCGTAGAGGATCACGCCTTGGTCAGAGAAGGGCTCGCGCAGACGCTACGTCTTCTCGGGCCTGACGTGATGGTTCTGGAGGCGGCTGATTGCGATAGCGCGAATCGTCTGCTGCAGGAGTCTGGATCGGTCGATTTGATGTTGCTTGATCTTGGCTTGCCACGACTCGATGGCCTTTCCTACCTTTCGACGCTGAGAAAGCGTCATCCGGCGATGCCCGTGGTCATTCTTTCGGCGTTTGACGATGCGACAACGGTAAGCAAGGCCATGAAATCGGGTGCCGCCGGATTTGTCCCGAAAAGCTATTCAAGCGATCGCCTGTTGGAGGTTTTGCGTGAAGTTCTCGATGGGCGGCGATTTTCTCCAGAGAGCGTGACCCTTTCGCCGGTAGCCGTGCCGAAAGCAGCCGTTGCTGGAAAAATTGATCCGTCCCGGGTTGGCTTAACCGAACGTCAAGTCGAAGTGCTCAGGTTAATGGCGCAAGGGAAGTCAAACCGCGATATTGCTTCGCTGCTGGGGTTGTCCGAAGGGACGGTCAAGGTGCATATGACTGCCATCCTCAAAGCCTTGGGCGTGTCCAGTCGAACGCAGGCCATGGTAGCGATCAGTCAGAACGGGATCCGGCTTTAGCCTTGTCGGAAATCCGGTAACAATACAAGCGTGTTCTCCTCGCGTCGTCGAGTTCCAAAACGTTCTCGGGTTCGATATCCGGAACAGGGAAAGAATTGCTGACGAACAGGCTGCCTGGCTTCATCTCATGCTGGATTTTGACCCAGAGTTCGGGCATGGGTGCCGGGGAAAGAAACGCGTAAACGACATCAAATTCCTCGAGTCGTGTTGCCCAGAGGTTGTCCATTCGCCATCTGATATTGGGCACCCCGCGTGCGCGGAGCCAGCCGACTCCCCAACTGCCAGGTGCATTTTCAATGCCGGTGAACAGCAGTCGGGGAAATGCGCGCGCGAGGGGAATGATCGTGCTGCCAATCCCGGCGCCGAGGTCGGCAAAATGGGTTTCGGCGTGGAGAGGTAATAGCGTCGCAAGAGCCTTGGCCGTGGTGGCATTGGTTAAATACAGCGGGATCTGCCCGGTGGCCGCGCCACGAAAAACAAGCAATAGCAAGAGAAACGCGAGCAGGAACCAGCCGGGAGCGATATTCAGAAAGGAAATCGCCCAAGCCAGTGGGGCAAAAACCGCGTGAATGATGCGCCACCAGACGGGCTGTCGATTAATCCATGCGAGAGCGAGGGCAATGGTGCCAATGGCGATCGCAGTTTCCGGCCAGGGCAATGCCTCCGCGCGCAAACCGAAATACGGCCACGCGAGTGACAGCGTGGCGATGACGGCTGCGCCTTGGATCGCTAATTGTCGGAAGGGGGGCGGCGAAGAGGGCATTATTCGGGTTGCTGAAGGGGGGCGGTAAAACGAAGGAGCTCCCCTGTGTCGTGGGGATATGCATCGGGTTAGGGACGGCGTTACGGCACGAATTCTGCAATATTTGTCATTTTATCGGAAAAAGTTTGACAAACTTCGGTTTGGGTAGCATACTTGCTGGTTCCGAGTTGGAGGGATACCCAAGCGGTCAACGGGAACAGACTGTAAATCTGTCGGCTCTGCCT
>CAYUYI010000081.1:0-8146 GCA_964448995.1 uncultured Propionivibrio sp.
CACGCCACGGTCGCGCAACGCCATCAACAACTCGATACCGCTTGAATCGATCGACGTGCATTCAGCCAGTGAAATCTGTGCTTGGGATACGCCGATGGTGCGCACTACCGCAAACAACTCCTGCGAAAGCGCCGACGACAGATGCCCGCGCAGGACAATCGTATTCCCGGATGGAATCACGCGTCCGCTGGTGCGCCGATGCTCCTGTTCGCCGATGACATCACCGATCAGCGACACGCTCTTCGCGTCCATTCCATCTTTGTCCCACGAAAAACCGATACCAACGCTGTCGCTGAACTTTTCGATACGAACGATCGACCCGAAACCGAAAGCGTTGCGCCCCGCATAATGGACTTCACCGTAGTCGTCCATGCCGTGGATTTTGAGGCTGTCCGGCGGCGCCTTGGGCAAATGGATGTAGAACCCTCCCTCTGAAATATTCAGCACGCTTCCGGAATAACGTCCGCCTGCCTGCTCAACAAAGCCGACCAACGGAACGACGAGCTGATAACGGGGATAGCGGCGCTGTTCCAAGGAAACTCCGTTCAGAAAGGGTTTGAAAATCGTTGCTGTTCCTTGATTCATTCTAGCAGCGTTTATCGGCATCTGGCCCGGTCGACCTTAGCCGCGCGGCATTGACCGGCATGCCATCGCCGTGGATACTCTTGCCATTGAATCAATCCGGACAAAAACAATGCGGTTCAAGATCAAGCCAGCAACCCGCCGCCTGCTGATGTTGCTGACGATTCTTCCTTCAGCCGTCATCACCTTGGGCACGCTCTACATGCTGGGGATGACCTATTTGGAAGGCGAACCGCGCACCCTGCTCGAAGGCGTGCAATGGGCCTCGGAATCCATCACCAATACCGGCTACGGCCATGACAACCACTGGAATCATCCAGTGCTGGCACTTTTCGTCATCATCACGCCCTTCATCGGCCAGTTTTTGATCTTTCTTGTCTTCCCCGTACTGGTTCTGCCCTACTTCGAGGAAAAATTCGAAGTCCGCCTGCAGCACATCCTGCCTTCGATGGAGGGCAAGGTATTGTTTTATCGTTACGGGCCAGCGATCGAATCGCTGCTCGAAGAGTTCAAGCGGACCGCCAGTCCTTTCGTCATCTTCGAGGAAGACATGGAACTGGCGCGCAATCTTCGCGACCGCAAATACGATGTCGTTTTCGGCAAGCTTGCGGAAGAGCCATCGGTACTCGAGCGCGTCAAGGAAGCACGGGCCGTGGTCACCAATGCGGGTGACCACGCCAACGCGACCTGCACGATGATCGTTCGCGAGCATGGCTTCACCGGTCCGATCTATGCGCTGGCGGATGAACCCATTTATCGGCCGCCGATGATTCAGATCGGTGCAACCGACGTTTTCACCCCGGCGCACGTGCTGGGTGCCGCCCTGGCCTCTCGCGCCAGCGTTCGCATCAGCCCCCCGGCCGAAGGCATGCATCTGCTCGGCGCCAAGGTCGGCCTGGCCGAATTTCGCGTGCGCGCTGGCAGCGCGCTGGCGGGACAGCGACTGGGCGACCTGCATCTGCGCGAGGAACACGGCGTTTCAGTCATCGGCCAATGGCACGAGGGCACATTCACGACAGCCAAGGGACCGGATACACGCATTGAGCCAGGCAGCATCCTTGTCGTCGTCGGCACGCCGGACAATCTCGACAAGGTCGAGCGCATGGCCATGCCGATCAAACGTCACGGACCGATTGTCATCGCCGGGTATGGCGCTGTTGGGCGCAAGGTCATTGAAATGCTGAGCGATGCGGGCGAAACTTGCACGGTGATCGATCTGCAACCGGTACCTGGCGTCGATGTCGTCGGTAACGTGCTTGATCGCGCAACACTCGAACAAGCAGCTGTCAAGGAAGCCGGTGCCATCATTCTTTCCCTGAACGACGACAGTGAAACCGTTTTTGCGACGGCCGTCGTGCGGGAACACGCGCCCGAAGTACCGCTGATCGTACGCGTCAACCGTACGCCGAACACGGCTCGCATCTACCGGGCTGGCGCCGATTTCGCCATTTCATTAGGACAGGTCGCCGGCCAGATTCTGGCCTATCACCTGCTTGATGAACAGGTGATTCCGGTCGAAAGCCGGATCAAGTTCAGCCGCCTCAGTTCCGGCGCGCTCGTCGGTTCGCACCCGTGGAAAAACGAAGCCCTCGAACGCACCGGGGCCAAGATTATCGCGGTCGAACGCAACCACGACGTGCTCATCGAATTCGCCGACGACTTCAGGCTGCAGAACGATGATGCACTCTACGTCTGCGGTTCGCTCAACGCCCTCGCGCGTTGTCAGCGCGAATTTCAGGCCAGTCCGATCACCATTCGGCACTGACCGCTGCCAAACAGCGCCAACACGGGCGTTCTTTACATCGGCCTTTGATAAAAATAAAAGGCTCGGCGGCGACTTACCTAGATATGATGCGGCATAATGCGAAGACGCCGTCAGCAGCTCTGGCAAAAAGACTGGCGCGTTTATTGCGTAAACAAGGCTTTGTTTTCGAGGGAGATAACAATGGTTCGGTCGTTTTTTCGTTTTGGCGCCCCAGCGCTAGCGCTTTCCTTGCTGGCATCACCGGCAAGCGCAGGGGAACTGGTCATGGTCGCGGGCATTCCGCTGGATTTCATTCTGTTTGCGTGTACGCTGCTCGGCGTCGCATTATTTCATAATCACACGCTCTATGTCGGCCTCACCGGCATGGTCACGATCACGCTGTACAAGCTGATCTTCACGGGGTTCAAGACGGGCGACGGATTCGGCGGCCTGCTCGGCCATTTTGGTCACGAATGGGTGATTCTGGCCAATCTGTTCTGCCTGCTGATGGGTTTCGCCCTGCTCTCTCGCCATTTCGAAAAAAGCCATGTACCGGTGATCCTGCCGAAGTATCTGCCCAACGACTGGAAAGGTGGTTTTGTCCTGCTGGTCATGGTTTTCGTCCTCTCCAGTTTCCTCGACAACATCGCCGCGGCCCTGATCGGCGGCGCGATGGCGCATCAACTGTTCAAGGCCAAGGTTCATGTTGGCTACCTGGCGGCCATTGTCGCGGCTTCCAATGCCGGTGGTTCGGGCTCGGTTGTTGGAGATACGACAACGACCATGATGTGGATTGACGGTGTCAGTCCGGTCGACGTGTTCCATGCCTATATCGCGGCCATCGTTGCCCTGTGCATCACGGCCTATTTCGGCGCCAAGCAACAACATGCTTACTCGCCGATTCTTCGCGCCTCGCACGAACACACCCATATCGACAAGGCTCGGGTGGGTATTGTTGCCCTGATTCTGGTTTTCGCGATCGTCACCAACGTGGTGATCAACGTGAAATTCAACCATCTGGCCGATCATTTTCCATTCATTGGTGTCGCCGTCTGGCTGGCCATCCTCGTGTCCGTCCCCGTGCGCCGCCCAGACTGGGAGGTGATGCCGGAAACCTTCAAAGGCTCGATCTTCCTGCTGTCGCTGGTCACCTGTGCCTCTATGATGCCGGTCGAAAAACTGCCGCCGGCCTCGGCCATGGTCGCCCTGAGTCTCGGTTTCATTTCGGCGGTTTTTGACAACATTCCGCTGACG
This sequence comes from uncultured Propionivibrio sp., assembly GCA_964448995.1. Lineage (GTDB taxonomy): Bacteria > Pseudomonadota > Gammaproteobacteria > Burkholderiales > Rhodocyclaceae > Propionivibrio. The sequence goes on from CAYUYI010000081.1 coordinate 3,581, forward strand.
GCGCTGGCGCTCAAGCAGGGCGGCTACGACTGGGGTGTCTTGGCCTACGCCGTTGGTTTTGGCGGATCGATGATCTGGTTCGGTTCCTCTGCTGGCGTAGCGCTCTCGAACATGTACCCGGAAGCCAAGTCTGTCGCCAACTGGCTGCGCCATGGCTGGCATGTCGCGGTGGCCTACGTCGCAGGCTTTGCCGTGCTGTTCTTCACGCTCGGCTGGCACCCCCACGACCCGCACAAGGCCCCCGCCCAGCCAACAGCGGTCGTCCAACCCGCAACCACAAACTGACCGGACACACCCCGGAAACAACAACGCCACCGAACGGTGGCGTTGTTGTTTCGAGATACCGGAAAAATTACTGCTCGGTAAACCTTTCGAGATCGGTTGATTCCTTTTTTGCGCCACCCGGCTTGCGGCCGCGTGCCGGGGCAGGCAGATCGCAGGAAAGGCGGCAACTCGTTCCTTCGATTTTCTTGCCGTCGATGAATCGCGTCACCTTGCAGCAGATGACCTCGCCCGAAGCAGAAAGGCGTTCGACCAGCGGCTGAAGCTGCGCCATCGGGATGTTGAGTGCCTTGGAAATATCGGCGTCGAGTTGTTCGCCATTCGCTCTCAGGTGCTTCAGAATGCTTGCATCCATCGGTATATCCCCATTATCCGTCGCTCCTGCGCCAACTTGAACGCAAGAATAAAAAAACCCGGCACAACAAGCCGGGTCGACCCTTGGCCGCGATTCTACTACACTGCGCGTTTATCGACAAGTCCGGATGCGGCACGATAGCGGAAAATGTTAGAAGAAATCAATCACATCGCGCTGATTGGCGGATTGATGCAGCAGATGTGCGTCTATCTGGTGATCGCCTATCTGTTGAGCAAAACGCCACTTTTCTCACCGTTGATCCAACTGACGGTGCGACTTCCCGGCAAACTCGTCTGTTACACCGTTTTTTCGGCGTTTTGCATTATGGGAACCTACCTCGGCTACCAGATCGAGGGCGCCATCGCCAATACACGCGCTATCGGCGCGGTCCTCGGCGGCATCCTCGGCGGACCTGCGGTCGGCATGGCCGTCGGACTGACGGGCGGCCTGCATCGTTACTCGCTTGGCGGCTTTACGGCATCCGCCTGCGCGGTGTCGACCACTGTCGAAGGGCTGATTGGTGGCTGCCTTCATCTCTACCTGCTGCGCCGCCACCGGGCCGATCGCCTCTTGCACCCGATGAACGTACTCATCACCACCTTGATCGCGGAAACGGCGCAGATGATCATCATTCTGCTCATGGCACGACCTTACGACCAAGCCGCCCGACTGGTGGCCCACATCGCCGCGCCGATGGTACTGACAAACTCTTTCGGCGCCGCCCTCTTCATGCGCCTGATTCTCGACCGGCGTGAAACACTCGAAAAATATTCGATTGCCTTTTCGGCAAAAGCCCTGCGCATTGCCGAACGCTCCGTTGGCGTGCTGATGCAGGGATTCAATGAAGAGAACTGCATGCGCATGGCCCGCATCGTTCAGGAAGAAACCGGCGTCGGCGCGGTCGCCATTACCGATTGCGAAAAGCTCCTTGGCTTTGTCGGTGTCGGTGCCGACCACCACCTGCCAGGTTCGCCGATTGCCTCGCCCCACACTTTCCGCGCCATCGCCAACAACGAAGTTGTCTATGCTGACGGCGCTGCCGTACCGTATCACTGTTCGGTTTCTAAAGACTGCAAACTCGGTTCCTGCCTGGTCATTCCGTTGCGCGGCGAAGGCAACCGCGTGTTCGGCACGATCAAGCTGTATGAACCCAAACGCAAATTCTTCTCGACCCTGAACCGGACGCTCGGCGAAGGCATTGCTCGTCTGCTGTCCAATCAGTTGCTGGCCGGAACGATCGAGGAGCAGAAACAACTCTTGGCGCAATCAGAGATCAAGCTGTTACAGGCTCAGATCAATCCGCATTTTCTCTTCAACGCACTCAACACGCTGGCCGCGGTCATCCGTCGCGATCCCGAAGCGGCACGCCAGATCGTTCTCCACCTCTCGACCTTCTTCCGCAAGAGTCTCAAGCGGGTCAGCACCGATGCCACGCTGAAGGACGAGCTCGAGCATGTCGACGCCTATCTGCAGATCGAGCTGGCCCGTTTTTCCGGCAAGCTGGACGTGGAGATCGCTGTTCCGGAAAACCTGATGCACTTGAAGATGCCGGCATTCACGCTCCAACCGATCGTCGAGAACGCGATCAAGTACGGAATTTCGCAGATGATCGAACCCGGCAGGATTACCATCAGCGCGGAACGGCAGGATGGTGTGCTGTCGATCCACATCGAAGACACCGCTGGTCTCTACCGCCCTACCCCCGACGGCGACGGCCTGGGCATGAATCTTGTCGATCGGCGCATCAAGATCCGTTATGGCGCTGCCTACGGCATTCGCGTGCAATGCGAAGCAGAACACTGGACCCGTGTCACCATCGCCTTGCCGACCGCAGAGGAAACCGTCCCATGCTGAGCGCCCTGATCATCGATGATGAAACCCCCTCCCGCGAGGAACTGAAAGCGCTCCTGGCCTCCGCACCGGACGTCGAGATCGTCGGCGAATGCGGCAACGCCATCGAAGGATTGGCGGCAATTCACCGCCTGCGCCCCGACGTTGTGTTTCTCGACATTCAGATGCCGCGCATCAGTGGGCTGGAGATGGTTGGCATGATCGAGCCATCGGTGCTTCCACATATCGTATTCGTCACCGCCTTCGACGAACATGCCCTGAAGGCTTTTGAAGAACATGCAACGGACTACCTGCTAAAACCGATCGAACCGGAACGGTTAGCCCGGACCTTGGACTGGCTTCGTTCCGGCGCCAGGCCAAAAACCGGCGTGCTGCCCGGATCTGACAGCCGTCTCTCACAAATTCCCTGCACCACACGAAACCGGATTCTCCTGATCGCGCTTGACGAAGTCGAGTTCGTTCACACGGACCAGAGCGGCATTCATGTCATCAGCGGTGAGCGCTGTGGCGTTACCGAACTGACTCTGAAGTTGCTGCAGGAACGAACCGCCCTGGTGCGTTGCCACCGGCAATATCTCATTAATCTCGACCAGATCAGCGAAATCGAGTTACTGGAAAACGGTTCCGCCGAAGCCGTCACTCGTAGCGCAAAACGGGTGCCGATCAGTCGCCGGCACCTCAGGGAAATCCGCTCCCAACTCCTCCTGACCTGAAATTTCCGCCGCTGACCCCTTGTTTCCCGCCGGTCACGTGCCCATGGAACCGCTCGGCAGATTCCTGTTTCCTATCGAAAAAAGTGATTAGAATTTTCGTGCCGTGCTGTATGGCCATGCTTTGATCAGGGAGGTCAAGGTTGCCGTCGGCGCGTTCAGGCTTTCTATCAACCTGGGGGATACTGATGAGTTCATTAACATTAATCTTTGTGTCGGCATGCGTTTTCGCAATTGCCTACCGCTTTTACGGCCTATTCCTGGCCCAAAAAGTGCTGAATCTTCGCGAGGACCGCGAGACACCCGCCGTGACCATCAACGATGGCCATGACTATGTGAAGACCAACAAATACGTGCTGTTCGGGCACCACTTCGCCGCGATCGCGGCAGCCGGTCCGCTGCTGGGTCCGGTTCTCGCGGCGCAGTTCGGTTACCTGCCGGGTGCGTTGTGGATTCTGGTCGGTTGTGTGTTCGCCGGCGCGGTGCACGACATGGTCGTGCTTTTCGCCTCGGTTCGCCACAAGGGCAAGAGCCTCTCGGTGATTGCCGAGACGGAAATCGGCAAAGCTGCCGGCAAGGTCGCCTCGATCGCCATCCTGTTTATCCTGATCCTGACGCTGGCCGGACTCTCGATTGCCGTCGTCAACGCCATGTTCAACAGCCCGTGGGGCACCTTCACGGTCTTCGCCACGATCCCCATCGCCATGATCATGGGTATCTACATGCAGAAGATCCGTCCGGGTGACATCAAGGGCGGCAGCATCATCGGCGTGATTCTGCTCGGCTTCTCGCTGCTGGCTGGTCCTTATGTGGCAGCCAATCCCACGCTGGCCGCCATGCTGACCTTCTCGAAGAAGGAACTCGCCATCATCATCCCGACCTACGGCTTCTTCGCCTCGGTTCTGCCGGTCTGGTTCCTGCTGGTGCCGCGTGATTATCTGTCCACTTACCTCAAGATCGGCACCATCGCGGCGCTGGCGCTGGGCATCGTTTTCGTCAACCCGGAAATGAAGATGCCGGCAATCACCCAGCACGTCTTCGGTGGCGGCCCGGTTCTGCCGGGTGCCGTGTTCCCGTTCCTCTTCATCACCATCGCCTGTGGCGCCCTCTCCGGCTTCCACGCCATCATCGGCTCGGGTACGACGCCGAAGATGATCGCCAACGAGAAGGACATCCTCTTCGTCGGTTACGGTGCGATGCTGACCGAAGGGTTCGTCGCCATCATGGCCCTGATCGCCGCCTGCGTGCTGGTTCCGGCCGATTATTTCGCCATCAATGCCGCGCCGGCTGCCTTCGCCAAGCTGGGCATTTCCCCGGTCAACCTGCCCGAGTTGGCGACCCAAGTCGGCGAACAGGTCCAGGGACGTC